>JAEWME010000248.1 GCA_023393265.1 Bacteroidota bacterium
GCTCATCAATCCCCCTCAACCAAACCTTGGTTGAAATCAAAAATAACCTGGAAAAGAATCCGGAACGGATCATGTCGCTTTTCCTCGATTTCAGCACCAACGCCAATGAAGTAAGCGAGATTTTTCAGGAAACCGGGATTAATAAATTCATATATTCATACGACGCAAAAGAAGGCTGGCCAACAGTTCGGGCCATGATCGAAAAAAATCAGCGCCTTGTGGTTTTCTCGATGCAGGAACACCGTAACAGTCCGGAATGGATGCAATACGTTTGGAATGTTGCAGTTGAGCCATATTTTTCCATCTGGGAAGCGCCTGTATTCAAAGGCGAATTCCTGAAGGGCGATCCCAAAAACAGTCTACTGATTTATAACGACTATAACTTTCCTCGCAAATCGGAAATAGAAAGAAGCCTGAGATACGAGACCAACCAGAATCCTTATCTGATTGAGCATATCAAAAACACATGGGTAAACACCGGCAAGACGCCAAATTTTGTGATGCTCGATCGCTATGAAAACTGGATTCTCGGGGTGCTTTCGTATGTAAGAGGTTTCAAAACAGTAAAGGGAACAGTTACCTACAATACGCAAGTGCTCGACTATGTAAACTGGACTCAAACCGGGAGCCTCACCAGCGGAAAATACTGCTTCCCCGTCGGGCCGGGTGACAACATCGTGCTAACCCCGCAAAGCCCCGGCTTTCGTTTCACTCCAGAAAGTGTAACGTTTAAGGAACCCACGCAAAATATCATTCAGCATTTTGTCGCCTCGTCGCTCGATATTACCGAGAACCTCGAAGGCCATTATACATTTACCAAAGAGTGTCGCGATTACAGCATCAACCAGTTCGATGGTAAACCAATTCACGTGAAATTCGGAAGCGACTCTATTCGCTCAACTGTTGCATATTTTGGGCCAACCAGCTATGTGGTACTACCTGGTGCCGAAGCCTTCAAAATCAGAGATCATGATTTTTCGGTTGCTGCATGGGTAAAAATCAAAGAGTACATTCCAGGGAAACAGGATTATTGCATTCTGGGAACCAAAACAAGCACTTACCAGCAAGGCATCCACCTGCTGATTCGCGACAAAAAGCCATACTTTGGATTCTATAACAACGACCTTCGCGGCAAAACAAATCTCGAAGCAGGCCAATGGTACCACTTGGTTTGGCGTTATAATAAACTTAGCGGTGAACAAGCCATTTTCCTGAATGGAAAACTCGACAGCCGTTCATTGGGACATCCTGCATACAAAGGCCGCGATAACCTTTTCATCGGAATGGCAGGCTTTAGCAGAACAGCCAATATGATTGGAGAAATAGACGACCTAAGTATTTGGTCGCGCGGGCTGGGAGAAGAAGAAATCTGGCAACTGAGTAAAGAAGTAATTGAGATTGTCCCGGTGAAGAATATCTTCATTCTCTATCCGGTTCTTTCATGGTCGGGCGTTACACTGGCGGGACTGCTCCTGTTCGTTTTTGCCGGATTTCAAATCTGGAAACAGATGAAACGCAAACCATCAGTCGCAGAGAAAATCAGAGGCATCGACCAAACCGTGGTAAAAAAACCAGAATCAAACTATATCCAGTTATTTGGCGATTTCAAAGTGCTCGACAAAGATGGAAATGAAATCACCAACCTTTTCACACCAAAACTACGACAGCTCTTTTTGCTGATTATGCTTTATTCGCAGCGCAATAGAAATGGCATCTCGACGCAGGAGCTTACCGATATTTTATGGCAGGGGCATTCGTCTCAAAGTTCTAAAAACAGTCGTGGTGTAACAATCCGGAAACTGAGACTGATCCTGGAGTCGCTCGATTCGGTAAAAATCAATTTTCATGTCGATCGCTGGTCGATGGTTTTTGGTGGAACTGTGTATTGTGATTACGTGGAGTGCCTCAAATTGCTAAAGCGGGAAAAGATACACGATACAGATTTTAACCTGAATTTCTATCACATAATCCAGGAAGGCGAATTATTCAAAGGCGATTCGTTTGACTGGCTAGACGATTTCAAAGGTTTCATCAGTAACAACATTGTCGACATTCTGATGAAGTTCATATCCGAACTGTCCATCGACCGCGACAATGAGTTAGTCCTGAAACTAACTGACCGGATTTTGATTTCGGACCCGGTAAATGATCAGGCGCTCTCGTGGAAGCTTAAGGCGCTGATCAGACAAAACAACTACAATCTCGCAAAATTCACTTTCGACCGGTTTTGCGTGCTTTATGAAGAGATGTACGGAGAAAAATTCGCGACAAAATTCGACGAATTAATTGCTCTGTAAAAAACATGTTTTTCAACAGGGTTAATTTTTATTTCTTATTCAATATTCTCCTAAAAATCAACTATTTTTCATCTTTAAAGACTTGTCCAATCTTGCAATATTAACCCGAAAATAACCTTACCTTAACCCGCCTGTAAACCTCAGCTAAAACCCTGCTAAGACCTGCTATTTATATTTGTGCTGGTTTTTTTCGGCAATTCCGGAGAAAAATCTGCTTGTATTGAATAACTGTGTTTGAAAAATGAAGTTGAAAAATTCAATAAAAACTCATTTTATTGGGAAAAGAGCTTATCTCTGGCTGATTGCGGCAGGTTTCGCAGGCGGACTTGTATTTATTTTTGCCGGGAGCAAAGCTGTGCATTATACTTCGACAGACGAATATTGCGCCTCATGCCATGTTCACCCTCATGCCGAACAAAGCTGGAAACTGTCGAAACACTACGACAACCAGTCAGGCGTGATTGTGCATTGTGTCGAATGCCATCTTCCGCCGGCTGGACACGGAATGCTGCTTGCGAAGGCCAAACATGGTGCAAAAGATGTGTATGGAAAGCTGTTTAAAGATTCGGCTGACTTCGATTGGCAATCGAAAAGAAAACTCGAAAATGCCAAAAAGTTTGTTTACACCGAATCGTGCGTACGTTGCCATCAAAATCTCTTTCCGAAGACACTTACGACGGAAGGCGAAAATGCACACCTGAATTTTTTAACCAGTAAAACCGAGCTAAGCTGTTTGAACTGTCACCTCGACGTTGGCCACTATGATCCGAATTTCAAGCACGAGCACGATGCCAACTTCGGAAACGTCTCCGACGAAAACAAAGAAATTTATACTGAAGCCACGACGGTTTCAACCTTTACCAACTACACCGAAAAAATCCCTGGCACCAGTGTCGCTTTCGACATGGTTGCCATTCCCGGGGGAGACTTTGTGATGGGAAGTCCGAAAAAGGAATTCGGCAGGAAAGCCGATGAGGGCCCGTTGCATCCGGTTCGCGTTACCCGCTTCTTTATGGGCAAAGCCGAAGTAAGCTGGGACGAGTATCTCGAATTCTTCAAAGCGACCTCGTCGCAGGGCCGCAAAGAAGCTGAAGAAAACGAAAACGTGGATGCTATTTCAGGACCAACACCTCCGTGGGGAGCCCCTGACCAGGGCTGGGGAAAAGGCACGCGGCCCGCGATTACCATGTCGTGGAAAGCGGCTGATGTTTACTGCAAATGGCTTTCGAAAGTAACCGGTAAAAAATACCGTTTACCTACCGAGGCCGAGTGGGAATATGCAGCACGCGGCGGCACCAAAACACCCTATTTCTTCGAAGGTGATGCTAAAAAGTATACTTCCGAAGGATTCATGAAAAAGATTTTTGGAGCCGACACTGCCGTAATTAATTCGTACGTTGCCTACAAAGGCAACAGTCAGGCGCAGACATTGGAACCCGGAATGGTTAAAGCCAACCCGTTTGGGTTGAAAAACATGCTGGGCAATGTCAATGAGTTCTGCCTGGATTATTACTCGGAAAAAGCCTACGCCGGAAACCGAAAGTTGCTTGTAGACCCGAAAGGCCCGAAAAGAGGCAAGGAGCACGTTGTCAGGGGCGGTTCGTTTAAAAGCGATGCCAAAGATGTTCGGTCGGCCTCACGCGATTTCACCAAAACAAAGGAATGGCTGGTTACCGACCCGCAAATGCCCAAAAGTATCTGGTGGTATTCCGACTGTGTCGACATTGGCTTCAGGGTAGTTTGTGAAGTGGATGAAAACGTAGAATAGGTAAAGATATTTACGATGGAAAAAAACAATAAAGGCATAAACCGAAGAAAATTTCTGGAATCGACAGCCCTTGCCGGTATAGGCATTTGGGGAGCCAGTGCAGTTATTTCGGGATGTAAAGACATGGCCGACAGTAAGGCGCTGGGTTTACCACCAATACTCAAAGCTGCACCAAAAGGCAAAACACTTCGTGCAGGACTTGTGGGATGCGGAAACCGCGGAACAGGTGCCGCCATGAATTTCATCAGCGCCGGACCCGACCTGCACATCGTTGCACTGGCCGACGTTTTTCAGGATAAAGTAGACAACTGCCGCGAGCGGTTTTCTAAACTGAAGATGGAAATCCCTGCCGAGAACTGCTTTGCAGGCTTCGACGCCTACCAGAAGCTAATGGCTTTGCCAGATGTGGACGTGGTTCTTTTGGCAACCCCGCCACAGTTCAGGCCCGAGCATTTTAAGGAAGCTGTGATGAAAAACAAGCACGTTTTCATGGAAAAACCGGTTGCCGTCGATCCTGTTGGAATCCGTTCGGTAATTGCAAGCGCCAAAAAAGCCGAAGCCATTGGCCTGAATGTTGTAACCGGAACACAACGACGCCATCAGGAAGATTATATTGAAACATACAAGCAAATTAAAAACGGAGCAATCGGAAAACCTGTCTCAGCGCGGGCATTCTGGAACCAGAACCATGTTTGGTTCCGCACCCGTGAAGAAGGTTGGGACGACATGACCTATATGATCCGCAACTGGAATAATTTCTGCTGGCTCTGCGGCGACCACATCCTCGATACCCATGTTCACAACATTGATGTGATCAACTGGTTTGTCGGGCGTCATCCTGAAAATGCCATTGGCTACGGAGGCCGTGCCCGCCGGTTAACTGGCGACCAGTATGATTTCTTCAGCATAGACTTCGATTTTGGCGAGGGATTTTTCTCGCACAGCATGTGCCGCCAGATTGATAACTGTGCCAACGGGACCGGCGAGTTCATCATGGGAACCGAGGGCTACACCAATTGTGTGAATACAGTATGGAATATGGACGGCTCTGTGAAATGGAAATTCAAGTACCCGAAAGACGAAAACGGAAACGAAAGCACCAGCCTGAAAATTCCGCCCTACGTTCAGGAACACATGCACCTGGTCTATGCCATCCGGACAGGAAATTATGTAAATGAAGCAGGAACAACGGCTGTTTCAACACTCACGGCCATTATGGGGCGCACAGCGGCTTATACCGGTAAAAAGGTTACATGGGACGAAATTTTTAAATCTGATATGGATCTGGGGCCAAAAGAAATCGCTTTCGGACCAGTCGACATGCAGTTTGAAGTACCAGTGCCCGGAACAGCACATAAAGCATAACCAACTATAGTTACGACGATAAACGAACCAAAAACCAACTAAACCATTAACCTGAACCAATTAAACCATTTTTAGCAACCTGGACCAACTAAACTAAATTTTTAAACTAAAAAGAATGGAAAACAAAAGCTCACGCAGGTCTTTTATCCGGAAATCGGTTTCGGCAGTGGCTGGGACCATGGTTCTTCCGCACATCATTCCGTCATCAGCTCTTGGAATGAACGGCTTTCTGGCGCCAAGCGACAGAATTGTTGTGGGTTCCATTGGCGTTGGTTCACAGGGAACCAGCAACATGAGAGATTTCCTGAAATTTAAAGAAGTTCAGTATGTGGCCATGTGCGACCTCGACTCAAGTCATCTCACCAAGGCTTCTGAAATGGTCAACAAGTTCTACAAAAACAACGACTGCCGCACCTACAAAGACTACCGCGATTTTCTGGAAAAAGAAAAACTCGACGCTGTTGTTATTTCTGTTCCCGATCATTGGCACAGCATCACGTATGTGGCAGCAGCCAACAAAAAACTCAATATTTACGGAGAAAAGCCACTTGCCCGCTCCATTGGCGAAAGCCAGCAAATTGTTAAAGCCGTTCAAAAAAACAACATCGTATGGCAAACAGGTAGCTGGCAACGTTCGGTAGCCAATTTCCGTAAAGGTGCCGAATTGGTATTCAACGGGCGCCTCGGTAAAGTCGATCGTGTTGAGGTTGGTTTGCCTAATGCCACCAAGCTGATCGGGATGCCATCGGTAAAACCGGTTCCGGCAGAACTCGACTGGGAATTCTGGCTTGGATCGGCTCCTCAGGTGCCATACCGCGGTGTTTGCCACTGGAACTGGCGTTGGATTCTCGATTATTCGGGCGGACAGTTAACCGACTGGGCAGGCCACCACATCGATATTGCCCATTGGGGACTTGGGCTCGACAGAACCGGCCCCATCGAAGTTTCGGGTGAAGGTGTTTATCCTGGAGCCGGCGAACTTTACAACGTGCCAATGGAATTCGACTTTAACTGCAAATATAAAACCGGAGTAACCATGCGTGTAGCCAACGCCTCGCGCCTGCCGAAAGGAATGGGCGTTACCTGGTACGGAGAAAGGGGCTGGATACACGTCGACCGTGGCGATGTACTCACCGCTTCGTCTCCCGAACTGATCAGTGAAGAATTGGGTGCCAACAAAAAAGCTTTGTACAAGAGCGACAACCATGTTGGAAACTTCCTCGAATGTATTCGCTCCCGCAAAGAAACCATCACACCTGTTGAGGTGGCGCACCGTTCAATTTCGGTGGGTTTGCTGGGCGAAATTGCCATGACAACGAAATCTACAATACAATGGGATCCCGAAAAGGAGCAAATCATCAACAATGCTGCTGCCAGCAAATTGCTGATGAGGTCGTTCCGGGCACCGTGGAAAATCCCGACCATCTAGTTTTTTGAAACCAAACCGAAATCCTGTCTTTTCATCCAGAAAACCGGGGTTCTTTCCTATACCAACTAAAAACTGTCAGCAACGGAGACTCCTGTTTCCCGAGCTGGCAGTTTTTTCGCAACTCGAAGCCAGCGAAAGATATGTTCCCACGCTGAAAATCTGTATCTTTAACCCGTAGTTAACCCTGAAAGCAAGCCAATGCAGCCCTTTCAGCCAAAAGAAAGTAATATGTTTTCACTGGTCGTTCCCGTATACAATGAAGAAGCTTTGATCGAAGAACTCGTCGCCCGCTCAGTCGAATCAGTCAGTTCGTTTGCCGGAAGCTACGAAATTCTTTTTGTGAACGACGGAAGTACCGACACCACGCTAAGCAAGCTCATCGCATTACGAAAGACCAATCCAGCCATAAAAATTGTTGACCTTTCCAGAAATTTCGGACACCAGGCGGCCTACACTGCCGGTCTGGAACTCTCTTCAGGAGAAATTGTGGGACTGATGGACGGCGACCTACAAGACCCGCCGGAATTGCTTGGCGAGATGTACCGGATGGTAAAAGAAGAGGGCTTCGACGTGGTTTCGGGAAAACGAAACGGCCGGAAAACTGCCCGGCTTCGGACATCCACTTTGCTGTTCCATTCCATTTTTAAAGAAGTGGCCGGAATGCAAAACATGGAAAGCAACGGCAACTTTTCGGTAATGAACCGTACTGCGGTTGACGCGATGATCCGCATGAAAGAAACCATCCGCTACCTGCCGGGAATGCGCTCTTTCATCGGGTTCAAACAAGGCTATGTAGAATATACACGCGAAAACCGGCTGGAAGGCGAACCCAAAATGACCTTTGGCAAACTGCTGAACCTGGGAGCCGACGCCATCTTTTCGTTCTCGAAGTTTCCGATTAAACTTTGCCTTTTCCTGGGCCTCATCGGAACAATCGTTTTCCTCATCGCGGGCATTTACGCGCTCATTGGAAAAATCGTTGGGTTCTCTCTGTTCGGTTGGTCGTCAACTGTTTTGAGCATCTATTTCCTGGGCTCTATACAGTTAATTTTTTTGGGCATTTTGGGCGAATACATCTATCGGATATACAAGGAAACACAAAACAGGCCCATTTACCTGGTTAAAAAATTCTACGACTCCGAAAAAGCATAATGACTGAAAAAAGCCTCCGGAAAATATTCTATGTTTTAGCCTTCATTCTCCTCGTCGGGATGCTTGTGACGAGTCGGGATGCGGGTATCTCGGGCGACGAAGAGGTGCACTACAAACAGTCGGAGATGGTTTACAACTACTTCGCCACCGGCGGGAAGGACCAGTCATCGCTTCACACGCCCGAAACACACCTCCAGTATTACGGACAAGCTTTCGACAACCTTGTAACCATCCTGATCCACTGGCTCGGGATTGAGGATATTTACGCATTTCGCCACCTGATGTGCAGCATTTCGGGCTGGCTTACCATCGTAATTACTGCTTTGTTTGCAGCATATCTCTCCGGATACCTGTCGGCTATTTTTGTGTTGCTGCTTTTTACCGTGTCGCCGGTTTTTATGGGTCATGCGCAAAACAACCTGAAAGACATCCCATTTGCACTGGCCTATATTTCAAGCACATATTTTTCGATGAAGCTGGTTTTCGACGGTCAGAAAATAAAGATCTTCACCATTTTATGCCTGATTCTGTCTGTCGCTTTATCCATTGGCATCAGGGCAGGCGGTTTCCTGGTGCTGTTCTACTATGGAATGTTCTTATTTATAAGGATTTCAAAAGACTTTTTTTCAGAAAAACGAATCGACATGCAAGCACTCAAAAAGCCCGTTTTTCTATTCCTGATTATTTCGGTTGCAGGATACCTGCTCGGGCTTGTTTTGTGGCCTTACGCGCTGCAAAATCCCTTCTTTAATCCATGGAAGTCGTACCAGGTAATGACCCATTTCCCGACAACCGTCAGGCAAATTTTCGAAGGACATTTTGAGTGGTCGGATTTTCATCCGTGGTATTATTTGCCCAAATACATGGCCATCACCATTCCGGTCGTTGTGTTTGCCGGCATCGCTCTTTTTTTCCTGAACGCCCGAAAAAACTATACAGCCGAAACGAAATGGCAACTGGCACTCGCCGGATTCACTGTTTTATTTCCCATCGCCTTTGTAATTTTCAAAAACTCTAATCTGTACGGTTCGTGGCGCCATTTTTTGTTTGTTTATCCGGCGATTATCCTTTTTGCTGCACTCGGGATTTCAGCCTTTTTTGCCCGATTCAGGCAGTTGAAAATACGCATTCCGGCTATCGTGATCCTGACTGCACTTCTGTTTCACCCCGTCAGATTTATGGCAGCCAACCACCCGTATTACTATCTGTATTACAACCAGTTTGTCGGCGGACTAAAAGGTGCCTACGGCAACTACGAAACTGATTATTACTACAATACCATGCGGGAAGGGGCCGAATGGCTTCAGGAATACCAGAAAAACAACCTGCTGGAAGGAAAAATAACAGTTGGTGGAAACTTCCCGATTCAATGGTATTTTCGAAAAAATTTGGCAGCAAATTTCGTGTATTTCCCCTGGCAGCGCCGAAGTGAGTACGACTGGGATTATGCCATTGTGGCCAACAGCTACATTCCGCCCTACCAACTAAAAGAAAAAGTCTGGCCGCCAAAAAATACAATCCACACGATATATGCCGACGGTATCCCTGTTTGCGCTGTGGTAGAGCGCCATACAAAGGATGATTTGGCCGGAATACAGGCACAAAAAGAGGGCGATTACATTAAATCTGCAAGTTTTTTTGAAAATGCACTTCAATTTGATCAGGAAAATGAGCTGATCTATTTTAAATTTGCAGAAGGATTGCTGAAAACGGGAAATCAGGAAAAAGCAAAAGAGATGCTCGAAAAATGCCTGAAAATTAATCCGGGATACGAGCAGGCACTGACACTTTTGGGCGATTTAGCCCTGACGAAAAACGAATCGGGAGAGGCAGCAAAATTTTATAAAAATGCCATTGCAGCAAACCGAAAATATTACGCGGCTTACCCGAAGCTGGCCGGTATTTATGCTGAAAACGACCCGGCCGAGGCACGCAGAATACTGAAAGGCTGTCTGAAACTGAACGCAAAATACAAGCCGGCATTGATCGCGCTGGCCGACACATACCGGAAAAGCAATCCGGAGATCGCAAAAAAGTACGAACAATTAATTAAAAATTTAAAATAACTCTAAAAATCAGTAAGATGAAAAAAATGATGATGTTGGCTCTGATGAGCCTGATGATTGCTGGTGGTATGACGAAAGCTTATGCGCAGGAAGATTCTGCACAGGTTGCTGAAGAACCAAAAGACACGATCTCGATCGACAACATGGACCCAACTTTTTATGAAGACGAAGCTGAAGAACCATCTTCAAACGGAACAACTTATGCCATCATCGGCGCCATTGTTGTAATTGGCGGTGCTGCATTCTATTTTATCAAGAAAAAGAAAAAGTAATTTGCCTTTCCGATGCATAGAAAAGCCCGCTAAACGCGGGTTTTTTTATTCCTGAATTCTAAGTGTTACTGTCGAGCTTAAACCGGATGCGCAATCGTCCATCAGCAAAATCGGAGCTGATAATACGAAAAATACCAACTTCTGAAGTATCTGAAACATGTTGACCAGCGCAGGCACAAAGGTCGTAATCGCCCACAGAAACCAGCCGCAGTATCTCGCTGCTGTTCTCCGGAAGTTTGCTCAGATCAACACTTTCAGAAATTTCCGACCGTTTGGCGAAAGAAACTGAAACTGCCAAATTCCGGCTGATCACCTCGTTTACCCGGTCCTCAATTTCCTGAATTTCTTCGGCAGTTGGTGCTTCGGTCAACAAGTAGTCGCATTTACTCTTTTTCCGCTCGATATGGCTCGATTTCGAGCGCGGGCAGCCAAACATCCGCACCATGGTTTGATTCAAAATATGCTCTGCCGTGTGCATCGGCGGATATTCCTGCTTGTTATGATCGTTCAAAACGGGCTCTTCCATATCTCGTTTTATTTAAATCCTCTCTGCCTGCACGCCTCGAAAACAACGACCGCCGCTGATGTTGAAACGTTCATCGAATCGGCGCTGCCTCGCATCGGGATAATGATATTTTGGTCAGCCGCGTTCACCCATTGATTGGTGATTCCATCGGCTTCGGTGCCCATTACAATCGCGGAAGCCCTTTTAAAATCGGCCTCGGTGTATGGAACAGCAGCTTGCAAATAGGTGCAGTAAATACTGATTTTTTGCTGTTTCATCCACGAAATGGCTTCCTTCGAATCGCAAACGGCCAGCGGAACGCTAAACAAACAACCAATACTCGAACGAACAACGTTGGGATTATAGATGTCGGTTTGCGGATCGCAAACAATTACCGCATCAATACCCGCCGCATCGGCAGTGCGAAGCAACGCGCCCAGGTTTCCAGGTTTTTCAATAGCTTCCAAAACAAGCAACAAAGGTTTCTCCGGAAGTTTCAGGTCACTCAACGAATGACTTTTAGGCTTTGCTAAAGCAATAATTCCGCCGCTTCCTTCACGATAGGCAATCTTTTCAAACACGTCCTTCGAAACCGGAAAAACCTCTGCATCTTTGGTTATTCCTGAAGAAATGTTTTGAAAACGATGTTCAGGAATAACATCGAAACACACAAAAATGGAGTTAAACTGATAGTTGTATTCGATGGCACGGCAAAACTCCTTTTCTCCCTCGACAATAAAGACGTTCTGAGCCTTTCGCTCCCGCGCTTTTTGCAGGTGGGCCAGGTTTTTAATGCGCTGATTTTGGGCGCTTGTAATCGGATCGCGGAAAAGCA
>JAEWME010000278.1 GCA_023393265.1 Bacteroidota bacterium
GGAGTAAACTGGTAACCTTTTTCTTCTTCTTTTTCCTTATTCTCCTGCGCAGAACCAACAAACGACGACAGGACTAAAAGTCCTGAAAGGATTAGAACTCTTAATTTATTCATATTGATTTCTTAACATTAATACCCCTTTAAATGACCTCCAAAGATAAAATAATTCGGCTGGTATATTCAACAAACGACTAACAAAATCAGGTGATTCCCATAATATTTTTTAGTCCTTAACGTTTCACCCGGATTAGTTTTGGAATGCTAAGTCATAACATTCAACATAGCCAGCCATAACATTTCATTAAGAAATCACTGAATAACAACTTATTCAAGCATTTTTGCAACGAGCCGGTTTCTTTTTAACTTTAATCCCGATTAAATAACTGATATGAACGCCGGATTGAAAATATATTTTTTACTGATTCTACTGTTGGGCTTTGCCGGAATGGGAAGTTGCCAAATGCATCCTGCCTGGATTTATACACCTGAAGATAAATCGCTTGTTGAGCAAAAACTCCGGGAATTTGCTCCTGAAAAATCATTGCCAATAGCTGATCTGATTGTGAAAATTGGTTCAACCTTCATTGAAACACCTTACGTTGCCTCAACGCTTGAAAATGGATATGAAGAGAAGCTTGTAATCAACCTGTGCGAACTGGATTGCACCACCTTTGTAGAAACCTGCCTTGCACTGGCGCGAACAGTTAAATCAGGCGAAACTGATTTTGATTCGTATGGCGCCGAGCTTGAAAAAATTCGTTACCGAAATGGTATTCGCAATCAGTATTTGTCGAGGCTTCATTATTTCTGGGAATGGATTCTCGACAATTCGAAAAAGCAAATTGTAAGCGACAAACCAAATTTCCAGGGAGAAAAAGCGGCGAAAAGTATTCAGTTTATGAGTACTCATCCCAATAGCTATGCTGTACTGAAAGAACACCCGGAACTGGTGCCTGTTTTGGCTGAACAGGAAAAAGCATTATCGGCCAGCGAATTCTGGTATTTCCCAAAAGCCAATCAGGAAAACCTCCTAAAAAACCTCAAAAACGGCGACATTATCGGACTTACCGCAGCTATCGAATCAGCCATCGACATCAATCACACGGGAATCATTGTAGAAAAAGATGGCCAATTTTACCTGCTTCACGGATCGCAATCGCACAAAAAAGTACTGCTATCGGACGAACCTATTTCTGATTTTCTCAAGCCCGAATCAAAAAATTGTGGCGTAATGATTGCCCGCCCGGTTGATCATTCGAATTAATAAAACATCAGGAAAGAAAACAGATTTGTTAATTTTGCGCCATCAATCAATTTCTACATGCAGAAAATTTTAAATCATTTTGTTGTTCTAATATGTAAATTCATTGCTCGCCTTCCGTTTTGGGCGATATACGGTTTGTCCGATATTTTTTATGTGCTTATTTTTCATGTAATAAAATACCGCCGAAATGTTGTTTTCAGGAATTTAACAAAATCCTTTCCCGAAAAAACTCAGGAAGAGATCAGGGCTATTTCGAAGAAATTCTATAAGCATCTGGCCGATTTAGGACTTGAAGCCTTGAAATACAGCCACATGACAGAAAAGGAAATTGATGACCGCCTGAAGATTCACGGATTGGAAATTTTCGAAGAATACTATAATCAAAACAGAAGCCTGATTGTGATTGGGATGCACTATGCAAACTGGGAATGGTGCCTTTCGATGCAAAGGTTACTGAAAGCCAGATTTAAGGTTGTTTATAACCCGATGAGAAATAACCCGGAATTTGAAGAATTTTTAACCGAATCGAGAGAAAGGTTCGGGGCGAAATCGATCCCTGTAAACCATTCGGCCCGCGTGGCAATGAGTTTTAACAATGCAAGCGAGCCAAGTGGTATTTTTCTGGCTGCCGACCAAACTCCGCCCTGGTATGCACAATTTTGGACAAGCTTTCTAAATCAGGAAACAGCTTTTTTCCCGGGGCCAATGAAAATTGCGGCAAAAACAAACCAGCCGGTAATTGTTCAGCACACGAAAAAAGTTGGTCGCGGCAGATACGAAGTTTACCATTATAAACTCATCGAGAATCCGGCAGAAGTTGAGCCCGGAGAAATCCTCTCGGCCTACGTGAATAAGCTGGAAGAGATAATAAAAGCTGAACCCGAGTACTGGCTTTGGTCTCACCGCCGCTGGAAACACAAACGCCCGGAAGGTGTTCCGTTGCACAAGCGATAAACATATGCGTATTCCGCCTATTCCTGTTCTCCTGATGGCAGCGTAAACGAACCCAGGTTTGTAATCTGGTATTCCTTCATCGAAAATTTAGTACCTGAGTTTTCGTCAACCTTGGTGACCTGCATAAACGATTTACGGCCTGAATCCTTATCTATTGAAGTAATTTCCATCGGGTATCCCCAACCCATTCCGCTACTGTACAAACTGGTTTTAAAAAGTGAATTGAAAAAATCCTGAGAATGGAGTTTAAGGTCGGTTGTAACCCACATTTCTGATTCTGTATCTTCGTCGTTAAAAGTGTATTCGTCGCATTTATATCCCTGAATTGTCTTGCTGCGACCGGTTTTAGTCACTTTCGGATTGGCAAGATAAGTTTCAGGAGTATCAGTAGTTTCAAGGCCTTCATTACTATATGTTTGCCCTATCGACTGAAAAAAAGAACTGATTCCGTATACGATTCCGGTTTTTTCGCCTTTGTCTTCGCTCAGGATAATCATAGCGCCATTTTTACTATCAATTATGAATTTGCCCTGCCCTTTTTTGGCCATATCTCCTGAAACAACTTCATAAGCCATGCTTTTCGAATCAGGATTAAATAAGGTATTAACCACGCCTTCATCGTCTACTTTTCCCGACTTGGTGTAATTCTTCACATTCATCTGAATCAGGTGACTAAACGAGTAACTATCATCGAATGGAACCGGGTCGCCCGACATTCCCATTCCTTTCAGGATACCAGCCATTCGCTTCTGCTGGCGCGCTTCATTACTTGATTCAGTTGCTTCTGATTCTTCAGCTTTATCACTTTCAATCGATTCTTCAACCTTATCCAGGGTCTCATCGATTTTTTTATCAACTTGTTCGTTGGCCCTCTGCTCCACACGCTGCTCAATTTTTTCGGCAGCCCGTTGCTGAATTTTCTTTAAAAGACCTTGACCGGAAACCGGACAAACAACAACTGAAAAGGCAAAAAGAAAGGCAAACAATTTAAGAAAGGATTTCATTTGATTTTGTTTTTAAGTTAGAAAGTAGATTATATTCATTATCCACTTATAAACAGATTGATAACATTTTAGGTTTACTAAAAAATTTAATTTTACAGTAAAAAAATCAACAGTCAATTATAAACCATGCGTAAATTCTACATGGGGTCTACATCAGCATAAGCAATCAACTGGCTGTTGTTGGGCTTCGATTTGATGTGACGGATGGATTGCATAATTTTTTCCTTTGCCTCCTGAATTTTACCGTCGCGGGGTAATTTGATGAGTATTTCCTTCTGAAACCAGTTTTGTATTCGTCCGACTACCGGATATTCAGGACCAAGTACATTTAGGTTGAAAATAGCTTTCAACTCATT
>JAEWME010000106.1 GCA_023393265.1 Bacteroidota bacterium
CGCCAGTTTTGAGCAGCCACCATCAGGCAATTGACGAATTGGGTAAGGACCTGATAGTAACCGCTACTTCGCTTGATAACGAAGTGATCGAAGGTATTCACCACCGAGTCTATCCGAATGTTTTTGCCGTTCAGTTTCATCCCGAAGTTCCTGCACTCTATCAGAAAAGCAAAAAACTGAAGTTTGCACCTACCGATGAGCCCAAATCGTATTTCGAAATCATTGGCGGACAAAGCCGGGCATTCCATCAAAAGTACTGGGCGGCAATTTCGGAAGCTATCCGGTCGTCGGTTAAAGCCTGGCAGAAAAAGTGATTTCGGGTTTAAATGTCATTGAATCAATAATATTACCATTCAATCAGTCCTTCAATCCTTCAATCCATCAATCTATTCCAGATAAAGTTCTATTTTTGCAGCTTCAAAATTTTTGGAAGCGATGAGTAATCAAGCAGAAATCAGGAGAAGAAGGACCTTTGCCATTGTGAGTCACCCCGATGCGGGTAAGACAACCCTTACTGAAAAGTTACTTTTGTTCGGGGGCGCCATTCGTGTCGCAGGCGCTGTGAAAAGTAACAAAATTAAGAAAGGAGCTACTTCCGACTTTATGGAAATAGAGCGCCAGCGCGGTATTTCGGTGGCTACTTCGGTCATGGGGTTCGAATACAACGGCTATAAAGTGAATATTCTTGACACGCCCGGTCACCAGGATTTTCAGGAAGATACTTTTCGCACGCTCACCGCTGTCGACAGTGTAATCATTGTAATCGACGCAGCCAAAGGGGTTGAGCCGCAAACCGAGAAACTGATGAATGTTTGCCGAATGCGCAAAACGCCTGTAATTGTTTTCATCAACAAACTCGACCGCCCCACCGGCGACACTTTCGAACTGCTCGATGATATTGAGCGGCAGCTCGAAATCCGCATCAATCCGCTGAGTTGGCCCATTAATAATGGTCCCGATTTTAAAGGCGTTTACAACATTTATAACAAAAGCCTGAACCTGTTTAAGGCCAATGTTCAGGAAATTGAAGCAGGCATTTCGTTTGACGATATCAATAATCCTGAACTGGAAAAACACATTGGCGGCGATGCTGCTAAATTGCGTGAAGACCTCGAACTTGTTTACGGCGTTTACCCTGAATTTAACCACGACGAATACCTGGCAGGCGAACTGGCCCCGGTTTTCTTCGGAAGTGCCTTGTACAATTTTGGGGTGCAGGAATTGCTCGATGCTTTTGTTGAAATTGCGCCATGGCCCCGTGCCAGCCAAACCGAAGAGCGTTTGGTCGATCCGGAAGATGATAAATTCAGCGGTTTCGTATTTAAAATTCATGCCAACATCGATCCCAACCACCGAAGCCGCATTGCTTTTGTGAAAGTGTGCTCCGGAAGGTTTGAACGTAATAATGTTTACAAAAACGTAAGGTTGGGCAAGACTTTACGCATTTCGAGCCCCACAGCTTTTATGGCTTCGCAGAAAGAAATTATTGAAGAGGCTT
Source organism: Bacteroidota bacterium (assembly GCA_023393265.1). Taxonomy (GTDB): domain Bacteria; phylum Bacteroidota; class Bacteroidia; order Bacteroidales; family Prolixibacteraceae; genus Aquipluma. The sequence continues at coordinate 1,499 of JAEWME010000106.1, forward strand.
TTCCAGGCGATATTGTTGGTGTTCCTGATACAGGTTCGTTTATCATCGGCGACACACTCACCGAAGGCGAGGACATCCATTTCAAGGGATTGCCGAGTTTTTCTCCGGAACTGTTTAAATATGTAGAAAATGCCGATCCGATGCGTACCAAACAGCTTAATAAAGGGATCGATCAGTTGATGGATGAAGGTGTGGCCCAGTTGTTTACTTCTGTCTTCAATGGTCGGAAAATTATCGGAACGGTTGGTCAGCTTCAGTTCGAAGTAATCCAGTATCGCCTTGAACATGAGTACAATGCCAAATGCCGTTTCGAACCTTTGTCGATGTATAAAGCCTGCTGGATTGAGAGCGACAATCCCAAATCGCTGGTGGAATTTAAGAACCGAAAACACCAGAAAATGGCTGTCGACAAGCGGGGCCGTGATGTGTTTATGGCTGATTCGCAGTTTATCCTCGACATGGCTCAAAGCGAATTCAAGGACATCAAATTCCATTTTACTTCGGAATTTTAGGCGACATTTAACTGTCTGATAGTTAAATGATTGTTTTGTCGTTTATTCCAATATGATACTTCATTTTTTAGTATGACTAAAAAGATAGTCATTTTTCTTGTAAAATACTTGTGTGACTAATTTTATAGTCGTATGTTTGTTTCGAAGGATTGATCATTTAAAACAGAAAACCATGCAACTAACGAAAGCAGAAGAACAGGTGATGCAATATTTATGGGAATTGGGCGAAGGCCTTGTCAAAGATATTCGCGATAAGTTTGACGAGCCAAAACCCGTTCGCAATACGGTGTCGACAGTTTTGCGAATCCTGGAGAAGAAGGATTTTGTATCGCACAAAACTTATGGAAATGTGCATGTTTACTATCCTTTGGTAACGAAGGAAGAATACTCAAAGAGCCAGCTTTTTGGTTTGATGAAGAGTTATTTCAACAATTCATTTCCGGCAATGGCTTCATTCTTCGCCCGCGAAAAAGACCTGAGTATTCAGGATTTGGAACAATTGATGGAAGAAACAAAAAGAGAATTGTCAAAAGAATAAACCTTGAAACATGGAAACAATTGCCGCCTATTTATTTCGGTCGTCAGTTTGGCTGACTGGTTTTTGTTTGATTTATCTTTTATTTCTTCGGAATGAAAGGTTCTTTGTACTAAACCGCTTTTACCTGACTGCAGGCATGGTTTTGTCTCTCGTTTTTCCGATGTTGACGTGGCATTATACTGTTTTCATTCCTGTTTCGCCATCGGTTGGAGAATTGAATGCAACACCAGTGGCAGCAGTGATTACTGA
>JAEWME010000296.1 GCA_023393265.1 Bacteroidota bacterium
CTGCTGAACTACGACAATTCTCCCGATCAGGAGTTTAAAATGCTTATTCAGGAGTTTTTACAGGCTACGGTTCTAGGAGCCTGTCGGACTTCATTTAGCCAGAATTAGGATTATTTCCATTTTGACTCGCATTTTAGGTTGTTCATGTTGGTTTCATTTAAGTCATATCTTACATTTCAGTTCCACATCCAGTTTTATGCTGATTTTATCGGCTAAAAAATCAATTTCAATCAATTTTATGCCATTTGCATCTTAAAAAACCGTTTTAGGTTATAGGCTGAACAGACCAATGACCATTCTGCATCTGTTTGGGCTTCCCCTCTTAACGAAAACCGCCTGAACCCCAGGACTTCTTTGATGATCCCAAAAACTGGTTCAACAGTTTGTTTCCTTTTCTTGTATATTTCTTTCCCTTCCTGGCTTTTCAATTTCTGCGCCATCTTTTCAACCGCAGTTATGCTTTGCATTGGTTCAGGCTCTTGAGTTAAATAGTTGTTTAAAAAGCTGTTGTGTTTTTCTCTTGAGGTGGAGATGATTGGTTCAATTTTCATCTGTTGGCAATCGTCAATGTTTTTTTCGCTGAAGTAGCCTGTATCTGCAACCGCAGTGGATATTTCCCCTAACAATCCTTCAGGTATAGATTCAATGGCCGGGATAAATTCCTGTTTGTCGTTGGCATGTGAGTTGCTGTAAGCCCCAACGATAACCATATCACCGTTTACTGCAGCCTGCCCATTATAGCATTGGTCAAAGCCTTTGGAGGTTTTCATTATCCTGGACTGAGGATCGGTAAAATTATATTGGTCTTTATCGTTTGGCGCTTCTGTTGGTGCCTTGGGTTCTTTCCCTCCGGGCTTTTTCCCAGTCTTTTCTTTTTTCTGCTTACGTTGTTCCATTTTGGCATCATATTCTTCTTTCTCTTTTTGGTAACGCTCTGATGCCCTTTGTTCCACAACGCTTTTTGCTTCCTGAATTTTGACCAAACGATCTTTGCGCAGCTTCAATTCTTCCGGAATATCCAAGTCTGATCCTTTTTCGCTTTCGTCTTTAGAGGCGGCCATATCCAATAATTTCTCAATTTCCTCTTCCAACTGTTTTTCTAATTTCTGTATGTACTCGTAGCTCATCGCCTTATGGCGCGAAGCGTTGGCCTGAACCTTGGTCCCATCAATGTAGATATTGCCAAGTTTTACAAGACCAAGCTCTTTGCCTATTAACAATATCTCTTTAAACCAACCCTTGATCTGGCCAAGGAAACGTTTGCGAAACTCAGAGATGGTGTCATGGTCTGGGTGGTGGTTGCCGGCAACAAAACGGAAAGCAACAGAATCGTAGGTGGAACTCTCAATCTTACGGGAACTAAACACTCCGGTAGAATAGCCATAAAACAGTAAGGACAACAGCATCCGTGGATCGTATGGAGTTGATCCAAAACCTTGGTATTGATTGTAGATCCATCTCATGTCCAGCTTATCGACGACATCGACTACAAATCTGGCCAGATGATTTTCTGGAAGCCAATCCTCAAGATCATATGGCATGAGCATTCTTTGCTCCCGGTCTGCTCCTATAAATTTTTTCATGTATGCAAGATAATAATTATCCTGTAAATTACAAAGTCCGACAGGCTCCTAGCCTGAAATATAATGATTTGAGTATTTTGAACGGAACTAATTTCTTACAGGTTTCTTTCGGAAAGCGCATTTCGCTGGCCGGAAAAAAATAAAGGCCTCCATCTTGAAGACCTTTATGTGATTATGTTAATTTTTGATTATTCCCAGTCCAGAATAATTTTTCCGCAGTTTCCTTCTTCCATGATTTTGAAGGCTTTCTGGTAATCGTCGGCTTTGAAGCGGTGGGTAATTACCGGTGAAATATTCAGGCCGTGCGAAAGCATCATTTCCATTTGGTACCAGGTTTCGTACATTTCCCTTCCGTATATTCCTTTAAGCGTCAGTCCTTTAAATATTAGCTTGCTCCAATTGATTTGGGTAGCCGAAGGAAGTAAACCCAGTAAGGAAACTTTACCGCCGTTGTACATATTTTCAACCATATCGCTGAAAGCTGCAGCCGAACCGCTACATTCGAGGCCAATGTCGAACCCGCCTACCATTCCGAGCGATTTCATGGCATCCTTGATATTTTCTTTCCTTGGATCGATTACTTTGGTTGCGCCCATTTTTAAGGCCAAATTTCGCCTGTATTCACTCAAATCGGTGCCAACGATGTATCTTGCCCCGGCGTATTTGCAAACTGCGGTGGCCATCGCACCAATTGGTCCTCCAATTCCGGTAATCAAAACATCTTCTCCTAGCAGCGGAAACGACAGCGCGGTGTGAGTCGCGTTGCCAAGCGGATCCATAATCGACATCAATTCATCGGAAATTCTTTCGTCAACTTTCAGAACGTTCGAAGCCGGAACAGAGACATATTCTGCAAATCCGCCATCGCGGTTTACGCCGATTCCGATTGTGTGATCGCAGATGTGCTGGCGTCCGCGCCGGCAATTGCGGCAAAACCCGCAGGCAATGTGTCCTTCAACGGTAACTCGCTCGCCAATCTGAACGCGTGACACTTCGGATCCTTTGTCAACTACAATTCCCATGTATTCGTGGCCGATCACCATAGGGGTTTTGATGGTATTTTGTGCCCATTCGTCCCATTTGTAAATATGCAGATCGGTTCCGCAAATGGCTGATTTTTTAACTTTTATGAGAACATCATTTGGCCCCACCGTCGGAATTGGAACCTCCGTCATCCAAATTCCTTTTTCTGGCTTTAATTTCGAAATTGCTTTCATATTTAATTTTTTCTGGATTGTTGTTCCGTGTACTTATTTGTTGCAATATTAAATACATCAGGAATGAAAATTCAGAATGAATATCATGATTTCGCCTGTAAGCGAAAGCTGTTGCATAAAAACAAAGAAGCCGTTGAATTTCAATATTCAACGGCCTCCATCAGCTTCCTGAAATTTATTTTTCTTTCGGCCAGATCGATTTCATGGGGTAGACTTCCATTTTCTCGACAAGCATTTCGCCGCCTGTATTGTTCAGGTACAGGCCAAGTGCATCTTCTTTGGGGGTAAAGCAGGTGCTCAGTACAGCCCGCCCATCATTCACAAAAATTTCAACAGAACTTCGGTCTAGTAAAATTTCAAATTTCACAGTATCATCTATCCGGTTGATTTTTATAGTCCTACTGAGAAAATTTAGTGTGTTGTCGCGGGTATCGAACAAAATTTCGGCACCATTTTTCTCTTTGTCCAGCCGAAGATAAAAGCCAATGTTGTCGGCAGTTTTTACTTTGAAAGTGGCAATAATGTGAAAGCAATCGCCTTTCAATCCGTGCAACAGATTTTTATTAATTCCGGGAATCAGGTTTTTGTTCTCCCAGCTTTCTCCCTTTTCGTGCAACAGTTCAATTTCTTTCACTGGTTTCCTGATAAGCTGGATGCCATCGGAAAATTTCTTGAGCGACAATTCGCAAGGGAAACTCATCTGCCCGTTGAAAGGCATATCCGGATATTCGCCACCTCTCATCCACGCAATCTGGATGGTTCTTCCATCCGAAGCAGGAATTCCGCTCCATGTTTGGGTTGCGTAGTAATTTTTCCCGAAATCGCTTTTCATCTTCGGCGTTTCAGGTGTAAATTTCTCTCCGTCGAACGCTCCGATCAGGTAACTTCCGTCACCATCAAAAAGTACCCATTTTTTATCATCTTCTCTTCTGTTTACCGGAAGTTCAACCAAGTCGGGGCATTCAAAAAAACCGGCAATATGGCTTTTAAATTCCCAATGAATCAAATCCGTTGAAGTATAAAACGAGATACCTTTTTGCTTGTCGTCGTTATCAGGCTTTCTGTAAAGTGCCATTACAAAGCGTTTTCCGGCTTCATACCAAAAAACTTTCGGGTCCCGTGCGTCATCTGTCGGATCGTATGGGATGAGCGGATTTTGATCGTATTTTTTCCAGGTACGGCCTTTGTCGTTGCTATAAGCCAATCGCTGGCCGCATTTAAAGCTGGTATAAAAAAGTAAAATTGTTTTTTCATTCCCTTGCTGAAGACCTGTAACGTTTTTATAATCAATGATTCCGCTTCCCGAAAAAGCCGTGCACTCTTCCTTGTCTTTCGAATCGTTATCAGGATACAGTGCTATCGGCAGATTTTCCCAATGAACCAAATCGTTGCTTACTGCATGGCCCCAGTGCATATATCCCCAATCGGTGCCGTTGGGATTGTATTGATAGAAAAGGTGATATTCGCCATCATAAAATACAAGCCCGTTCGGGTCATTCATCCAGTTCTTCTCGGGACTGAAGTGAAATTGTGGACGATATAATTCGTCGTACACTTTTTCCGTTTTTTTTGCTGAAATTGAGTGCGAAATGAAAATTAAGAGGTATAAAAAAAGAAATTTCATATTCTGATTGTTAATTGCATTGGACTTCAGGCAAATATAGATTAAAATTTGAAGATTTTTATTTTACATTTGATGCCTGTCCTACTGTATGGTTTGAATTTTCTGGTATTCTATTCGATAATAACAAATTAGGCAAATGAAGAAATTATTGATTGTGGCTTTGTCGCTTTTAACTATTGGGCAAAGTTTTGGTAGAGAAAATGCGAAAAATTCAAATGTCACTGCTTCTCCAGTTGTTTGTTATGCTTCCGGAAAATCTCACAAAAGTTTTATAGGTACTCCTGTTCATTTAAAGAATGCTGATGGTAAAACAGCCAACATTGTTGTTGATTACATTGGTTTTTCTGATGCAGCTCAGGAAGCTTTTCAATACGCAGTCGACATATGGAAAAACCTGGTTTATTCGCCCTTCCCGATTCATGTTCAGGCTAACTGGACTTCGCTGGAACCCGGCGTTCTGGGCAGCAGTCGCCCTGCAGACATGGTCAGTAATTTCGAAGGAACAGAAATACTGAATTACGATTACCCAATCGCTCTGGCCGAAAAAATTGCAGGAAAGGAATTGAATGCTTCAGGAAGCTACGAAATTATTGCCTCTTTTAACAAGGATTTGTCAAGTTGGTATCTCGGTACAGATGGAAACTGTCCTGCAAATAAATATGATTTTGTGACGGTAGTTTTGCACGAATTAACTCATGGTCTTGGTTTTACCGGAAATTTTTACTCTAATACAAGAGCGCGAGGAGGATATTCATATTTATCCGATAATCTGGCCGCAGTCTTTGACGAACATGTTGTAAATAAAGACGGTAATCAGCTTGTTAATACCAGTTTATTTCCAAACCCGTCAGTTATACTCAATTCAAACCTCATTTCGGGATGGTTAAATTTTGATACCGATTTGTTGAATGGTGCACTTCCCCGACTTTACGCTCCTACCAAGTGGGACGCTGGATCAAGTATTTATCACCTTGATGAAGACACATACCTCGAAGAAAATGCCAATTCACTGATGACTCCATTTTCGAATGCAGGGGAAGTTGTTCACGATCCGGGGCCGTATACGATGGCAGCCATGTTCGATATTGGCTGGAAGTGGTTAACCGTGATGCACAAAAAAGTGAACGACATTGAAACAGCCACGTCGCCCGTCGTTTTTGATGTGGACATTTTAAGTGACTACGGTATTGATGCTGAAAAGCTTTACCTGATTTATAGCCCGAATAAGTTCTCAACTAAAGATTCTGTCTTGTTAAAGCCAGTCGCAGGCACTGACAAATTCTCGGCTAGTGTGCAATTTCCTCAATCCGGAACAAAATACTACTACTTTTCGGCCGCTGATTCAAACGGAAAACGATACATCTATCCTTCGGGATCGCCATCTTCAGCTTTATCGTTTAAAATAGGAGCAGATACAGAAGCGCCCGCAGTCAGCCTCTCGCCGGTGAAGTATCTGATGGACACCGATCCGCAAACGAAAATCGTCGTTACAGCAACAGATAATCTTGGTATTAAATCGGTTAACATCGAATATTTTTTAAATGGTGGTTCGGTAAAAACGCTTGAACTTACAAACGATTCAAACGATATTTATTCGGGAATGCTCGCCTTTGAGCCAGGAACTGTCAAAGATGGCGACATCGTCAGTTACAGGGTTGTTGCTACCGATGCTTCGTCGAATGCCAATACGAAACGTGACCCGGTTTCTGGTTACAACACTTTCCGGATAGAAGGTTTTAAAAGCCCGGTTGAAGTCTATTCTAATGATTTCAACACGCAGTTTTATGATTTTATTACGGGCGATTTTACCATCTCTACACCTTCCGGTTTCAGTAATCCGGCATTGAACTCGGCGCATCCGTACCAAAGTCCCGAAGTTGATAACGGAAGTTTTAATTTTTCGACGATTTTGAAATATCCTGTCATCCTGAAAAGCGGAAGCCGAATGAGTTTTGACGAAATTGTGCTGGTAGAACCCGGTGACGACGGAACGGCTTACGGGGAAGAAAATTTTTACGATTACGTGATTATTGAAGGTTCGAAAGATAACGGTGTAACCTGGCTCCCGTTGGTTGATGGTTACGATTGCACTGCGCAAAAATCGTGGGTCGATTTGTACAACAGCTCAATATCGGAACAAAACAGCACGGCCACCCCGACAAAAGATTTTTATGTGGCTCGTGATTTTGGCTTGCTGGGTAAGGGAAATTTTGCGGCAGGTGACACAATTTTGGTAAGATTTCGCCTGTTTTCCGATCCTTATGCCAACGGCTGGGGCTGGATCATCGATAACCTGAAAATATATGACGATGGTACATCGGTGACTGCTTCTGTGCTTTCGCCCGGCGAAGTTTTGTTATACCCGAATCCGGCAAAAGATCAGATCAATCTTGATATTCAGGCCCGGAATAGTTTCAGGAATTTAACACTGAAGGCATACAATGCGTCAGGATCTCAGGTTTTTTATCAGACTTATTCGATTGGCTCAAATGTTTTCAGGACAACAGTTGATGTAAAAAGCCTCAAATCCGGCTTGTATTTGTTTGTTATTGAGACTGAAAACGGGAAACCTCTAACCCGAAAAGTGCTGATCAACTAAAGCATTTATGCCCGGTAACTTTAATTATTTGTTAAGCCTATTGTTTTAATGTATTGTAAATTAGATGTTTGATTTTCTGATGGTAAGAAATTGTAGGTCTTTTGTACATTAAAATTTTGAAATGAAGTAAAATAACTATATTTGCTTCCAAATTGAAAAGCAATGAAACGCACTGGTAACAACAATTTTTATTATTGGTTTTATTACTTCTGTTCTCAAATCGGGATCGGCTGGTAATATCTTGTTGTTACAAAAGATATTTGACAAAAGGGTCCCGAACAAACGGGGCCCTTTTTTTATGCTTTTAAAATCTGAAATACTGAATCGATCATTTCAGTACGACAAATAAAATATTTACTGATGAAACTAACAGTTATTGGGTTGGGGTTAATTGGCGGATCGATGGCACTCGATCTCCGGAAAGCCGGAATTGCCAATGAAATTATTGGGGTAGACGCGAACTCCGGCCATGCCACCGATGCACAAAAACTCGGGATTGTCGATCGAATTGCGACGCTTGACGAAGCAGTTCCTCAGTCGGACCTGATTATCATTGCCATTCCTGTTGACAAAATTTTGAATTCGCTGATCAGGGTCCTCGATTTGGTTTCCGATACCACCACCGTTATCGATGTTGGATCTACTAAAAAAGCAATTACCGAAGCGGTTGAAAACCATCCAAAGCGAAAGAATTATGTTCCTGCACATCCCATGTCGGGAACCGAAAATTCGGGACCTTCGGCTGCACTGGAAGGACTTTTCGAGGGAAAAATCAACATCATCTGCGATCAGGAAAAATCGGGGCCGCTGCATTTGGCCTTTGCCGAAAAAGTATTCCAGTCACTTGGGATGAACATTGCCTATATGACAGCCGATGAACAAGACCACAGCACTGCTTTTATCTCGCATTTGCCTCATGCTGCTGCTTTTGCACTGGCCAATGCGGTGCTCGACAAGGAAGATCGTGAAATCATTTTCGATTTGGCTAGCGGAGGTTTCAATTCAACTGTTCGCCTGGCCAAAAGTTCTCCTGAAATGTGGGGTCCGATCTTCCAACAAAACAGGAAATATGTTGTTGATTCGCTGGACGTTTACATCAAACACCTGCAAGCCTTCAAAAAAAGCATTGAAAGCAATCCGGAGGAAATGATGGATTTAATGAAAAATGCTAACCGCATTCGTGGCGTTTTAGCCGGACAAAACGGTTCACTGGTGAAGAATGAAAAAATTCATGTTAAATTATATACCAAGTAATCATGGGATTAGAATTAGAAATTAACCCGATTAAGCACTGGCTGCCGCAGATAAATAACCCGCTCATCATTGCAGGGCCGTGCAGCCTCGAAACCGAAGAACAGGCAATGGAAACAGCCCGAATGCTCGCGAAAGATCACCGGGTATTTGTTTACCGGGGTGGAGTTTGGAAACCGCGTACCCGGCCGGGAAGCTTCGAAGGCATCGGAAGTATCGGCCTGAAATGGCTTCAGATGGTGAGAGAAGAAACAGGCATGCCTGTTGGCACCGAGATTGCGAATGCACAACACGCCGAAGAAGCACTGAAAGCTGGTTTGGATGTGCTTTGGATTGGGGCACGGTCGACTGCAAGCCCCTTCGTGGTGCAGGAAATTGCTGATGTTGTGAAAGGTACCGACGCAGTGGTGATGGTAAAAAATCCGGTAAATCCTGATGTTCAGTTATGGGTTGGCGCTTTCGAAAGGTTGAGCCGTGCCGGAATTAAAAACCTGGTGGCTATTCATCGCGGATTTACGCCTTTCCGTGAAACCGAATACCGGAACTATCCAAACTGGAAAACGGTAATCGAATTGCGCCGTTTAATGCCGAATTTGCCCATTATCTGCGACCCGAGTCATATTGGTGGCAAACGCGAATATTTATTCGATATAAGCCAGAAAGCATTCGATATGGGGATGGAGGGTTTGATGATCGAATCGCACCGCGATCCTTCATGCGCTTTGAGCGATAAAGAGCAGCAACTCACCCCGGCCGACTTGGCCAAACTGCTCGATCGCCTGGTAATCCGAACCGCTACAGTCAACAACAAACAGTTCGAAAACCAATTGGAAATGTTGCGCAGCCGAATCGATGCAATCGATAATGAATTGCTCGAAACATTGTCGTCGCGTGTTGAAGTAGTTCGCCAAATTGGTCAGTATAAAAAAGACCACAACGTAACTGCCTTACAGGTTGGCCGTTTTACCGACCTGATGGAAAAGCGCGTAAAACTTGGGCAAAGCCTGAACCTGGATCCGAATTTTGTGCTTCAGATTTTCCAGCACATACACGAAGATTCTGTGAGAATGCAGACTGAAATCATGGATAGCGAATAGCTTTTTCTGAAAAGATATGCGAAGTCCGGGATAAATTTTTACCCCGGACTTTTTGTTTTAGGAGTATTCACTTTTACTTTCCGGAGAAACGTGTCTTTCCGTTGTATTGAAAAAGCGAATCGTTCTTTTCGTAGTAGTTTTTCAGCGCATTACGAAGGTCTTCCGACGGCTTAATGATGTTGTAATCATTCCAGAAATTTTCGTCATACGAAGTAATCATTTCCGAAAAAATGTCTTTCGAGTTAAAAACCTCATTCTTCTTAAATCGTTCTCCTTCTTCCGGCCTGAAATCGGTAATAAGCAGCTCCGAATCGCTTAGGAAATTCGAATTCACGCGGTCGCCTTTGCTTTTTACCTTGAAATTAACTTCGGTTTGCACATTGTTGAGGTGCCATTTGTTATCCATTCTACGGTAACTTACACTATAGTGCGCACTGACAGGTCTCACAAAAAAGTCTTTCGGTTTTTTCTTGATCATTGATTGATGCGCGAATTTTAGTCCTTGGCGGCTCAGACTAAAATCAGCACGAACAAGCGCCAGCGTCGACATGTCGATGTATAATTTCCCGTCGTAGGA
>JAEWME010000322.1 GCA_023393265.1 Bacteroidota bacterium
TTGGTAGAGCATCGGTCTCCAAAACCGAGTGTCGGGCGTTCGAGTCGCTCCTCCCGTGCAAAAGCTGCTCAAAAAGGGCAGCTTTTTTGTTTTACGAAAAGTCTTTTGGTAACTTCGGCACAAACAAAATTGGTTATGACAGTCGATCTTTTTATCCCTTGTTTCATCGATCAGATCTATCCTGATACTGCTTTCAATACTGTTAAGTTACTTCGGAAAGCCGGACTGGATGTGAATTACAACCCGGAACAGACCTGCTGCGGACAACCTTCGTTCAACAGCGGCTACTGGGACGAAACAAAGACGCTGGCGAAGAAATTTATCCGCGACTTTCCTAATGACCGGCATATCGTCAGCCCATCGGCATCGTGTACCGGTTTCATCAAAAATTATTATCCTGATCTGTTTAAAGCTGGTCAGCCCGGATATGAAGATTACCAACGACTGAACCGAAACATCTTCGAATTGACCGATTATTTGGTTAATCACCTGAAGTTTACTGATTTTGGAGCTGAATTTCCACACAAGGTCTGCTACCACGATGCCTGCACTGCCCTGCGCGAATATGGCATCCGTCAGGAACCCCGCCTGTTGCTCTCGAAAGTAAAAGGGCTGGAACTGGTTGAAATGGAAGATACCGACATCTGCTGTGGTTTTGGCGGAACGTTCTCGGCAAAATTCACAGCCATCTCTTCAGCGATGACAGAGCAAAAGGTTGAAAACGCGCTGAAAACCGGCGCCGAATATATCATCTCGACCGAAGCGTCGTGTATCATGAACATTGAAGGATACATCCTGAAAAATAATTTGCCCATCAAACCCATTCACATTGCCGATATTTTGGCGGCGGGATGGGAATAAAACAAGATTGAAGATTAAAGATTAACGATTGCAGATTAACGAACGACGGCGATCTCCCACTTTAAAATCTTCAATCAAAAATCGTTGATCGCTAATCGTTAATCACCACTGGAACTTAAAACACGCAACTCATTATGGCACAAATAGGAAAAATAAATCAACTGGAAGTACTGAAAGAACTCGATTTTGGTATTTACCTCGACGGTGGTGAACTTGGAGAAATCCTGATGCCAAGGCGCTATGTTCACGAAGGAACGATGCTGGGCGATTACATCGAGGCATTCATCTATCTCGACTCCGAAGACCGCCTGATTGCCACCACCGAAAAGCCACTGGCGCAGGTCGAGGAATTTGCTTTGCTCGAGGTGGTTTCGGTTGCACAGGTTGGCGCATTCCTCAATTGGGGCTTGCCCAAAGACTTGTTTGTGCCTTTCCGCGAGCAACGTAAACCCATGGAAGTGGGCGAAAAATACCTGGTTTACGTTTACCTCGACACCAATACCAAACGTATTGCAGCTTCGTCGAAAATCGAAAATTACCTCGACAATATTCCGGTTGATTACGATGAGAATGAAGAAGTTGACCTGATCATCATCAACCAAACCGATTTGGGTTACAACGCCATTGTCGATAATTGCCACATCGGAATTCTCTACAAAAACGAGGTTTTTCAGGAATTGAACGCTGGTGACCGGGTTCAGGGCTACATCAAGAAAATAAGGCCTGATGGCAAAATTGACCTTCGGCTGGACAAAGTTGGCTACGAAAAAATTGGCGGTTTGGCCGATTTGATCATCTCCAAACTCAATCAAAGCAATGGTTTCCTGCCATTTACCGACAAAAGTTCGCCTGAAGAAATATACCGGGTATTTAAAGTGAGCAAAAAGAACTTTAAAGCGGCGGTTGGCGCTTTGTACAAACAGCGGCTGATTGCGCTGGAACAAAACGGAATCCGATTGCTGATTTCTGAATAAGAAAATTAGGATTTTTACTCAGCAGGTGACTTCAAGTCACCTGCTGAGTGAACAACTGAAAATTCCGACACGCGAACAAAATTATGGAACCTCGTATTACCAAACTAAATTCGAAACTACTTGTTGGCAAAAGGTTGCGGATGTCTATTGCGAACGATCGCACCGTTGAATTGTGGCAATCGTTTATGCCGCGTCGCAACGAGATTTCGCAGAAGGCCAGCAATTTTCTATATTCCGTTCAGGTGTTCGACTCCGAAAACTATTTCAGCCAGTTTTCGCCCGAAGCCGAATTCGACAAATGGGCAGCAGTGGAAGTATCTGGCATTGATGATATTCCGGCGGAAATAGAGACGTTGGAAATTCCCGAAGGAAACTACGCTGTTTTCAATTACAAAGGTCCGGCCAGCGCTGCGTTGCCATTTTTCCAATATATTTTTCAGGAGTGGATTCCGAAGTCGGAATATGCGGTTGACAACCGTCCGCACTTTGCCCTGATGGGCGAAAAATACCGGGGCAACAATCCTGATTCGGAAGAAGAAATTTGGGTGCCGGTGAGGAGAAAGTGATCAGTCGCAGTAATCAGTTACCAGAAAATCAATTTTTCAACTCCGAACTTTAGGCACTTCGAACTCATAACTGTTATTCATGAAACTTTGTATTGCTGAAAAGCCCAGCGTGGCGAAAGAATTGGCGCAGATCATTGGCGCGAAAACCCGCCGCGACGGCTACTTCGAGGGAAACGGATACCAGGTTAGCTGGACATTCGGGCATTTGTGTACCCTAAAAGAGCCCAACGACTATACCGAGCGCTGGAAATTCTGGAACATGCGCGAATTGCCGATGATTCCGCCCAAATTCGGCATCAAAGTGATTGAAGACGATGGCGTCAAAAAGCAGTTCTCCATTCTCGAAAAACTGATTCACGAAGCCGAAGAGGTGATCAACTGCGGCGATGCCGGCCAGGAAGGAGAACTGATTCAGCGCTGGGTGATGTCGAAAGCCAAATGCAATGCGCCGGTCAAACGGTTGTGGATTTCGTCGCTTACCGAAGAGGCCATTCGCGAAGGGTTTCAGAAACTATTTCCTGGCGAAAAATTCGATAATTTGTATGCCGCTGGAAGTGCCCGTGCCATCGGCGACTGGCTTTTGGGCATGAATGCAACCCGGCTGTACACTTTGAAATACGGGCAAAACAAACAGGTTTTGTCGATCGGACGGGTACAAACTCCTACCCTCGCCATCATTGTAGCTCGCCAAAAAGAAATCGACGCTTTCAAGCCTGAGCCCTATTTCGAGATCAAAACCATTTACCGCGAAGCTATGTTTTCTGCGGCTTCCGGGCGGTTTCAGAACCGCGAAGATGCCGCGCAGGTCTTGGAAGAAATCAGCCGGTACGAACTGGAAATCGGAAAAATCGAGACCAAAAACAGCACCGAGCAGCCGCCTCGCCTGTTCGACCTCACGTCGCTTCAGGTGGACTGCAACCGGAAATTCAACATGGGTGCCGAAGATACGCTGCGCACCATTCAGTCGCTCTACGAAAAGAAGCTGACGACCTACCCGCGTGTGGACACCACCTACCTTTCCGACGATATTTACCCAAAAGTCCCGGGAATCCTGAAAAACCTGAAAGGCTACGAGACGCTCACTGCACCGCTTCTTCAGGAAAAGCAGATACCCAAAACAAAAAAGGTGTTCGACAACTCAAAAATTACCGACCACCACGCCATTATTCCAACCGGGCAAACGCGCATGGATATGAGCCAGCAGGAAAAACAGGTATTCGACATGGTTGCCAAACGGTTTATCGCCGTTTTTTATCCTGATTGTAAAGTAGCCAACACCACCGTTGAAGCAAAAGTTGGTCCACACGACTTTAAAGCCACCGGAAAGCAAATCCTGTCGCCCGGCTGGCGCGCGGTGTATGCTAGCGACAAAAATCCGGTGCAGAACGACGAAAATATTCTTCCGGCATTTGTAACCGGCGAACATGGTCCGCACGAACCCGGACTGCTCGAAAAGCAGACGCAGCCGCCCAAATACCTGACCGAAGCCACACTCCTGCGCGCCATGGAAACGGCAGGAAAAACTGTTGATGACGAGGAACTGCGTGAACTGATGAAAGAAAATGGCATTGGGCGGCCATCGACCCGCGCCAACATCATCGAAACGCTTTTCCGAAGAAAGTACATTAAGAAAGAAGGCAAGCGGCTGGTTGCAACCCAAACCGGAATCGACCTGATTGACACCATTGAAAACGAGTTACTGAAATCGGCCGAACTAACTGGTTTGTGGGAGAAAAAACTACGGCAAATTGAGCTGGGCCAATACGATGTTTCGCTGTTTATGGACGAGATGAAACAAATGGTGATTGAGGTGGTCGATCAGGTAAAACGCTCGCCCCGCAAGGAAATTGCGCTCGCCCCAGAAGAAGTTGCTGCCCCTGAAAAACCAGCGAAAAAGGAAAAACCCGATGCCGATGAACCGAAAGAAACTACTTGCCCGGCCTGCAAAAAAGGTATTCTCCTGAAAGGCAAAAATGCGTTTGGTTGCTCCGAATGGAAAAGCGGCTGTAAGTTTGTGATTCCGTTCGAGTTCATGGGCAAAAAGCTTACCGATGCGCAAATCAAAAAGCTGGTTGAAAAAGGAAAAACCGCGCTGATCAAAGGCTTCAGGCAGGGCGACGACTCCGTGGACGGATTCCTGGAACTAACTGAAGATTTTAATGTGAGTTTCGCAGAAGCCGAACCGGAGAAACTGGTCTGCCCATCGTGCAAAACCGGCGAAATTGTGAAAGGAAACACGGCTTACGGCTGCAACAATTTCAGGGGAGGTTGCAAACTGCGTATTCCGTTCGAACTACAGGGTAAAACCCTAAGCGAATCCCAGGTTTCGCAACTGGTTTCAAAAGGGCAAACACGCACATTTTCGGCAGAAAATCAAGGGGCCAAGGTCACTGGATTTTTCAGGTTCGATCGGGAATTCAGGGTTGTATTTCAGGAAAAATAGCTGATAATTTCCTGAAATACAACTCTTAATCTATCCTCATTTTATTCCTCTATCTCAAATTCGTATTTTCCGGCTTCCAGACTTTGAACAAGCGCCTGATCACTATTTTCTGAAATTACTTTGCCTACGAGACTGATCTTTTTACCTGAAAGTTTTAGCGTTGCCGAGCTGTTTGCCGGAATAACCAATTCATAGGAAACCTTATTTCCCGAACGTTTCCACGACGATTGAATTTCGCCGAAAGGACCTGTATGACTGTCCGAAAAAGAATCCAACCCTTTCACAAAATGTGGCTCCAGCAAAACATTTTTGAACCCAGGCTGGCTGGCGTCGGGTTTTATTCCGCCCAGCGCTTTAAAATACCAGGCACCAATCTCGCCAAACATGATGTGATTCTGCGAAATATCACTTTTGGCATCAAGCGGCCAGTTTTCGAACAAAGTTGTTGAGCCATTTACGATCCAGTTTCCCCACGATGGAAAGTCCTCCTGGGCAGCCACTTCATAAGCCAAATCGGCGTACCCATTCTCGCTCAGTGCATTCAGAATTGTCTTCGTGCCCAGCAAACCAACATCAATGTGTTTGTTGTCGGCAATAACCCGATTGGCAAGGTTTTCTGCCACTTTGGCTTTCATATTCTCCGGAACAATTCCCCAAACGAGCGGTGCACTTAGCTCTGTCTGAAATCCAGATCCGTAAATACCTGTTTCCTGATCGAGGTATTTCGCATTAATGGCATTGGCTATTTTGCTGGCTAGGTCTGAATAAAATTTGAAATCATCTTCTTTCTGAAACAATCTGGCCGCATTGGCTAAAATCCTGGTATCGACAAAATAATATATTGACGAAGTTAGCTCCTTGGGTGTAACGGATTTAACGGGGACCCAATCACCCAAACCCCAGTCGGTCGTACCGTTTGGACTGATGGATGTGATGTGATCGACATATCGTTTGAGGTTGTCATAGCAGTCATTCAACAATTTCGAGTCGCCATAAAACAGGTATATATTCCAGGGAATAATGGCAATCGTGCTGGTCCAGTCGGGACCATTGCCCCATGAATAGCCCCATCCGCAGGTTGGAATAATTGAAGGCAGAACGCCATCCGGTTGTTGCTCGTCGCGATGATCGGCAAGCCACTTTTCGTAAACAGTAATTCCATCAAAATTATACAGCCCGGTTTCGCTGGCGATGTGCGCGTCGCCTGTCCAGCCATTTTTCTCGCGCTGCGGGCAATCAGTTGGATAACCCTGCAAATTCGACAAATACGAATTATTCGTGGCCTGCCATATTTTATTGAGGGTAGTGTTGGAACTTTCTACTTTACCGATAGGAGGAACATCGCTGTGCATGAAGATGCCAACCAAACTTTCGATTTCAATTGGCCGATCGCTCGAAACTTCGACATATTGAAAACCTTTGTAATTGAAATGCGGGGCAAAAGTCTCAACGCCGTTTCCATTCAAAATGTAAATATCCGTCTGGAATGGATCGGTGTCGTCAGTTGGACGGTAATGCACATCGATGTTTGATTGATCGACATTTCCGTCCTTGTTCAGTCGCTCTCCATGTTTCAGCCTGACAATTGTGCCATTTTCTCCTTTCAGGCTAATTTTGCTCACACCCGAAATATTGCGGCCAAGGTTGAATATGTATTTGGAATCATTAATCTTTTTTACATCAACCGGATTGATTTCTTCCTTGCCACGAATGGGAACCATAGCCTGAGCGACAACGTTTTCTGATGGTGCATTAGCTGCAATGGCATTCTTCCATTTCGAATCGTCGAATGCTGGTATGTTCCATCCGGGTTGCTCAAGACGATTATCCTGATGCTCCGCCGTGTAAATACTATTGAAAACAACCGGACTCAGCGAAGTTTTCCAATTGGTATCCGACGAAATTGTCTCTTCTCTCCCATCCTGATACGTAATTCTCAGGTCGAGGCAAAAGCGCGGGCGGGCGCGCCAGTGAGCGTTGTGGAAATCCCACACGGCAGTCGACTGGTGATTATACCAGCCATTTCCGAGCAGCACGCCAATGGCTACGCTGTCAGCACTCACCTGCGAAGTCACGTCGTAAGTTACATACATGGTTCTTTTGTCGAAGCGAGTATACATTGGGTCGAGCCGGTGATCGCCAATGCGTTGTCCGTTGATTGAAAGTTCATAAAGACCGGCAACAGCAATGTAGGCACGGGCACTCTTAACTTTTCCTGAAGGCTTAAAAACTTTTCGGAAGTAAGGAGCAGGTTTCAGGTTTACATCTTCCGAATCAGAAATCCACGAGCCTTTCCAGTTGCTCATTTGCATCATGCCGGTTTCGAAATAAGCAACAGGTGCAAACGCGGTTGGTTTGCCATCTTTATCCCACACTTTCACGGTCCAATAGTAGCGCGTAAAAGGTTGCAGGCTTTTTCCTGAATAAGTTACCAGTTGGGCGTCGCTTTGCGTGTGATCTTCCATCCACATATCACCTTTCCCGGAAGCAACTACTGCGGAGTCGGTTCCGACGATAATTTCATAAGCTTTTTGCAGCGCGCCTTGCCGCGAATCATTCAGTTGCCACCGAAGCCTCGGCGATGAAACATCTATTCCGATCGGATTTTGAAGATATTCACATTCAAGATTCTCAGGAATGCAGTTTTGCGAAGTTGGATGACAGGCCGCCAGAATTAGCAGAAAACCCAGAAATTTTGAAGCACGCATGTAGAAGTCTTTAGTTGGTTTTAATGTCTGGAAAGATAAGCATTCCTGAATGGAGATAAAAGCTGACAGTTGTATTTGCTGTTATTAATGACTGTCATTTTATTAAACAGCAAGTTTTTTGTTCAGGCAGCCTTGTGTTAATTTGTTACCTTCGCAGGAGAAACCAATAACAGCATCTCTCCGCCTGTTTTAAATGGAATGAAATGGAAAAGTTTGAGTTCAAATTCGATCCGGGTTCTTCGTTAACCAAACTACAGCAATTAATTCATGCCGTAACGGAAGCCATTAACCTCGGATTGCTGAAAGAGGGCGACTTTTTACCTTCGGTTAACCAAATGAATAAAATCAGCGGTATTTCGCGCGACACAATTTTTAAGGCTTACTCCATTTTAAAACAGCGCAGCATCATTTCGTCGACACCGACCAAGGGATACTTCGTTGCCAACGAGTCATTTCGGGTTTTTGTTTTGCTCGACGATTTCAGCGCATTTAAAGAGCAGTTTTACAAGTCGTTTCGCTCAAACCTTCCCGACAGCTATTCGGTCGATTTGTTGTTTCACCATTACAATCCGGAGGTATTTAACCAGCTAATACTGAATAATCTTGGCCGGTATTCCATGTATGTAATCATGAATATTGATAACAAAAGCATTGAAGATGTTGTTCGTAAGATAGATCCGAAGAAAGTGCTGATTCTCGACATGGGATTCGATCAAAAGAATGAAGTGTCGTCAATAACGCAGGATTTCAACCAGATTGTATACGATTGCCTGAGCTCGGAACTGAACCTGATCCGGAAATACAGGGAATTTGTACTTGTTTTTCCTGATAACACGCCGCATCCGGTTGAAACCATTGACGCATTCAAACGGTTTTGCGACGACAATGAGATCATGCACACAGTTCTTGAAAACATCAACGATCGCGAAGTGGTGCAAGGACAGGCTTATCTGGTGATAAAAGACTCTGATCTGGTTAAAATAGTGAAAGATTGCAAAAAAAATAACCTGGTAATTGGCTCCGAGGTTGGAATAATCTCGTATAACGACACACCGATGAAAGAAATCGTGGGTGCCGGAATTACTACGATCTCAACCGATTTTAAGCAAATGGGTAAAGAATGTGCAAATTTCATCGTCACAAAAGATAAAATAAACATGGTGGTTCCCACGCGTTTAGTCGTCAGGGGATCGCTGTAAAAAGTATTTTATAGGGAAAACAGAGAAAAGAAACAATAGAAAGCGCTGGCGAAGCGTTTTTGTTAAATGAGTTGATGGGGAAATAAAAATCGTTTAACTTAAAACAAACAAGTCATGAAAAGATTAATCGTTCTCATCATTTTAACAAACCTCATGCTTCATGCAGGAGCACAGGGGATCGACGGTGGACTTAAAGCCGGAATGAACACATCCAAGCTGTCTACCGACATGGATTCTTACACGCCTCAAACAGTGAATAATTACCAGTTTGGTGCTTTTGTCCGTTTAAACTTCGGAAGGCTTTATCTGCAGCCCGAAGCGTACTACAACACCAGAAGTGGCGAATACATCGATAAAATTACGCCCCAAACAGTAAATTCTTTCGATCTTCATACGGTTGATGTGCCGGCTTTGCTGGGATTGAAGATCATCAATAATGAGGCGCTGAACCTGCGGATCATGGCCGGCCCTGTATTATCATTTCTGACCGACAAAAGTGCGAAAGGACAATTCGACAAAGACAACCTCGAAAACAGTTTCTTCGGATGGCAATATGGCGCAGGCGTCGACTTCATGTTCCTGTCGCTTGACGTCAGGAAAGAATCTTATGGCAAGAATTTTGCGCCCGATTTCGACACCAAAAGCGGGGCATTCGTCATTAGCCTTGGCGTAAAACTATTTTAAAATCATAATTCAATGAAAAACAGTCTGCTTATATTGATTTTCTCTTGCATCGCTTTAGCAACAGCTGCTCAGGAGAAAATCAAAGCAGACACTATTTCAGTGCCGAAAGCAGCGCTAAATGACCTGACACCGCAAATTTCGATGCCTTTATTTTCAGGAGATGAAAGTTTGCAGGTAGGTTTTCCGCTTTTTGATGCTTCTATTTTCAGCCAACCTCTTTTACCCGATTACAGCAAGAACCTCGATTTTAGCAAATATATCGAAAAATATAATACTCAGTCGTATTCGTTTTCTCCGGCAGTTTCCTATTTTTTCAATCCTTTTCTGACCAATGAAACCATATTCAACCAAAGCATCTATCGGTTAAACAACCGGTTATCGATTGGCGGAAACAGTTTTGGCGCCCGTTCAGTATTCGACAAACCAGTGCTGAATCCTGCCATTGAGGAGATGAATATCCGGGGTGCGTCGATGTTTATGCAATATAAAGTTTCAGACAAATTTAAAATCGAGACCCGGGTTAGCATCAGCAATGGACGGTCGCCACTTCTACCTTAAAATCAAGGCAAAAAAATATTCTGAAAGCCTTCAATTTTCCTGATCGTCACCGATACAACGAACATCCAAATCGATTACTTTCGCCCATCACATTTCAGGGAACATACTTATGCTTGACAAAATCAGAAAGATTGAGCGGGTATTTAAACAACTAGACAAGGAAACTGAAAAATTTGGTAGGCAATCCAAACTTAAATGCCTGTCGGGATGCAACTTGTGTTGTCTTAAAAAAGGACTTGAGGCCAATGTTCTCGAATTCCTTCCTTTTGCCTATTATTTAGTTGAAAACAACCTGCACGAAGCTGTTCTTGCCCAACTGGAAAGTGAGCCTGAGTTTTGCATCAACCTTTCTGCGAATCCTGAAAATGGTGGGTGTGCTGCATACGATCATCGCGGGCTGATATGTCGTCTTTTCGGGTTTTCAGGCATCCGCGACAAAAATGAAAAACTGGTCGTTTATACCTGCTCGCACATCAAGCAAAATCAGCCGGAAGAGTTTCACAAAGCGTCGGCGATGATTAATTCGGGCATGAAGATTCCGCTTTCTGCCAATTTTTATTCCCAGATTTACTATATTGATCCGCTGTTGGCGTCAGATTACAATCCGATCAATGTGAGCATCAGAAAAGCAATCGAAAAAGTAGCTTACTATTATGCCAACAAACCGGTCAGAAAATCGCGCAAAGCATTGGGACAACAGGTAAACGAAACCAGGTGAATCAGAGAATATTTGTCATTCCGGAGTTAAATTCAGAATTGCAGTTTTTTACTTCGCGGAGCAGCGGCCCGGGAGGACAAAATGTAAACAAGGTTAACTCGAAGGTCGAGGTGCATTTTAACGTCCGGAATTCTTCGTTACTCGAAGACGACGAAAAAGAACTCATCCAGAAAAAACTTGAATCGAAAATTACGTCCGAAGGAATACTGGTTGTTGTTTCGCAGCGCGACCGCTCGCAACTGGCAAATAAAGAAGATGCCATCAACAAGCTGTACGCCTTAATTAACAAAGCTTTAAAGCCGGAAAGACCACGCCGGGCAACCAAACCAACCAGAAGTTCGGTTGAAAAAAGGCTCAATTCTAAAAAGATCAAATCGTTAATCAAGCAAGCGAGAAACCGGATTGACGAATGAAACACGCACGGCCGTGATGCTGAGAAAGGCACCTTTTTTGTATTTTTACATCACTTTTTGAAAACAGAAAATAAAACACATAAACATGATGGGATCGCTCTACAAATTACTGAATCAGGTATTTCTTGATTTTAACTTTCTCGAAATGTATGCCCGGCTTTCAGCGGTAGTTCTGACCTTCCTGTCAATCGTGATAATTGCCTTTGTTGTTCATCGGCTTACCAGCCTGATTGTTGTAAAAGTAATACATCGATTTGTTGAAAATACACGTACCGAATGGGACGATTTTCTACTGAAGCGGAAAGTTTTTCATTCGATGTCGCACCTGGCATCGGCCATGGTTTTCTACTATTCTGTGAACTTCTCGGAGATTGCAGAAGTCACCAATTTCATCGCCACCTTCACCGACATTTATTTTGTCATCATTTTTGTGAAAGTTGCTTCAGGTGTTCTTCGGGCTGCAAACGACATTTACCAGACAACGCCTTATTCAGCCTCGCGTTCTATCAAAGGCTATGTGCAGCTTGGAATGATCCTGATTTATTCCATCGCGATTATCTTTATTATTGCATTTCTTTTTCACAAGTCGCCATTATATTTTCTTACCGGATTAAGCGCTGTTGCCGCTGTATTGCTTCTGGTTTTTAAAGATACCATTCTCGGGTTTGTTGCCAGTATCCAGCTTTCGGCCAATAAGATGCTGAAGCCGGGCGACTGGATAGAGATGCCTCGCCACAATGCCAACGGAACGGTTATCGATATTTCGCTTAACACGGTGAAGGTTCAGAACTTCGACAAAACGATTTCTACGATACCAACTTATGCGTTGGTCTCTGAATCATTTCAGAACTGGGCCGGAATGGAAGAATCTGAAGGGCGCCGCATCAAACGCTCGATTAATATCGATATGAAAAGCGTCAGGTTCTGCGATACCGCCATGCTTGAAAAGTTTCAAAAATTCAGGCTCATCAGAGAGTATGTGAAGGGCAAACAGGAAGAAATTGCGCAGTATAACAAAAGCCTTGGTATCGAAGATCTTTCAGTTCCCAATGGCCGGAGGCAGACCAATCTCGGTGTTTTCAGGAAATACCTTGAAGCTTACCTGAGAAACCATCCGGCGGTTAACCTGGAAATGACTTTACTCGTACGACAGTTGCAACCAACTGAAACCGGCTTACCCATTGAAATATACGTCTTTAGTAAAAATAAGGAATGGGTTGAATATGAAGCAATTCAATCGGATATTTTTGATCACATCCTGGCGGTAATTCCGGAGTTTGACTTGCGGGTATTTCAAACACCTTCAGGGCACGATATCAAAGATCTGGCCGGAACATTTTCGTCTGCAAATAATTAATTACAGTCTGATAAACGCAAGCATTTCAAATCAAAAAATCAGATACATTTGCTGCAGAATTTCAGGGGTTTTGTCCGGATTTTTAAATGCCGCCTTTCAGATCATTACAATCGTGATGTTTTTAAACAAGATTAATTGAAATTTATCATTTTTTTGTACTTTTGAGTTACAAATTTAAAAACGACCGTTTATATCTTTAAACTATGAATGATCTTCATATTGAACCACTTCCAAGTATCGACGAACTGGATGAGAAAATCCTCCGGTTGATTACGCGGAATGCACGTATTCCTTTTTTGGAAGTAGCACGCGAGTGCGGAGTTTCAGGAGCAGCAATTCACCAGCGGGTTCAGCGACTTTTGAACCTAGGCGTTGTTTCAGGAAGTGAGTTTATTGTCAATCCTCAGAAACTAGGATATTTCACCTGTGCCTACATGGGTATTCACCTCGAAAAAGCTAAATTCCACAAGCAAGTTGTTGAAGCGCTGATCAAAATTCCGGAAATCGTTGAATGCCATTACACCACGGGGTCGTATGCCATCTTCATCAAGGTACAGACTAAAACGAATAAACACCTGAAAAAACTGATTGATGAGGATCTTCAGGAAATTGAAGGAATCGCCAGAACAGAAACCTTTATTTCGCTGGAGATGGAATTCAAAAGGCAGGTGCCAATCAAGTAAATTCTTTAAACAGATATTTTGTCCGCATAGAATCCAATTTTGTGCGGACAATTTGTTTTCAGGGGGGCCTCACAAATACGACCGGGCAATTTCTGCGGCTTGCCACCCGTACGAACCGCCAAACAAAAGGTAGTGATTCAAAACATGGTACAACTGATATAGCCTGATACGCTCACGCCAGCCGCCCGGCAATGGCCATTCTTCCTTATAGGCATTCCATGTAGCTGAAGAAAATCCACCAAATAACAGCATCATTCCAAGCTCCATTTCGCGATCGGAATACGAACAAGCCGGATCAATCAGTGCCGGACCTTGTGCTGTGTACATATAGTTTCCAGACCATAAATCGCCATGAATCAGCGATGGTACAGTCTCATGCGGTAGCAAACCTGCCATTCTTTCAATCAGTTTTTCGTACATTCTCAGCTCTTCTGAAGAAAGTCCTCTCCTATTCCTGATTTGCACTACCAATGCCCGGATTCTTCTCTCAGTAAAAAAATCCGGCCACGATTTGGCCCATGTATTGTCCTGAATAGTAGTTCCGCAATAATTTGAATGGCAAAAGCCATATTGATCAGCGGTCTGCCGGTGCAGGCAGGCGATTCCGCGCCCCAACCTTTCGTCGAAACCAGAAGTGTCACCCGAAGGTTGCAAAAATTCCAGCAAAATCAATCCGGGAAGCTCATCGGCCTCTTTACTCCAGATAACTTTGGGAATAGTGAGAAACGGATTGTCAGGCAAGCTCATTTCCTGAAGTCCAGTCGCCTCTTTTAAAAACAAATCCTTAGGCGCAGTAGCATTCCATTTCAGGAAAAAATCGCCAACGGTTGTTTTTAGTTTTTGTGCGTGATTGATGCACCCACCGCCAATATTTTCGACACCAAGCAATGAAGTTGAATTCCCATAGATTTCGGATAACTTTTCGATACACAGACGAATGATATCTTGTTCCTTTTCTTTCATTTTCAGTATCAGACAAAAAAAGCAGCCTGTTGAAACAAACTGCTTTCGAATACTATTTTTTGCTCAGTAAATACTTTTTGAAATCGTTGAATTCAGCACTCAGTTCAACTGACAGTTTTCGACTGTTCATAAACTTAGCCAGCTTATCGGGAAGCGGGACGGAGCCTTTTCCCAAAACACTTTCGACCGTTTCAGTAAATTTGGCCGGATGCGCCGTTTCGAGAAAAACGCCTACTTCTCCGGGCTTCAGATTATCCTTTAAAGCTCTGTAACCTACAGCCCCGTGCGGATCGAGTACATATTTTGTTTCTTCGTAAACTTCCTTCATGGTTTCCCTGATCTCAACATCAGAAAAGCGATATCCAACCATATCCGCTTTAATGCCATCATGAGAATGGTTATAAAGTTCTAAAATACGGGCAAAATTGCTGGGTGCCCCCACATCCATTGCGTTGGCAATTGTTGCGATTGATGGTCCCGGATCGTATCGGCCAGTTTTCAGGTAATTGTACACCACATCGTTCTCATTGTTGGCCGCGATAAATCGTTTGACCGGCAGCCCCATGAACTTACCGAATAAACCCGCAGTGAGGTTCCCGAAATTTCCACTGGGCACCGAAACTACCACATCCTCTTTTCTTCCGGCTTTTTTAAGTTGCGCATAAGCATTGAAATAATAAAAAGCCTGAGGCAGGAAGCGCGCCACATTAATGGAGTTGGCGGAGGTAAGAACCAATTCATTGTTCAGCTTTTGATCGAGAAAAGCCGTTTTTACCAAACGCTGGCAATCGTCAAAAGTTCCATCGATTTCAAGCGCTGTGATGTTTCGACCCAAAGTAGTAAATTGTTTTTCCTGAATGTCGCTGACTAAACCCTTGGGGTACAAAACATAGACTTTAATGCCTGGAACATTCAGGAATCCGTTGGCCACGGCACTTCCTGTATCACCCGATGTTGCAACCAGCACGTTCACTTCTTTTTCGTCGAACCCCTGCAAAAAGTAGCCCAGCAAGCGAGCCATAAACCTTCCGCCTACATCTTTAAAAGCCATGGTAGGTCCGTGAAACAACTCCAGCGCATAAATATTCTTCGTTACCTGAACAATCGGACAATCGAAGCTGAGCGTTTCGTAGACAATTTTTCGAAGTGTGTCTTCAGGAACATCCTCTTCAAAGAATTTTCTGGCAATTTCAAAAGATATTTCCTGAAAGCTAAGCTGGTCAATGTTCTCGAAGAAGGCAGACTTGAATTCTTCTATCTTTTCAGGCATAAACAATCCATTGTCACTCGCCAAACCTTTGGTCACAGCTTCCATTAACGAAACTGAAGGAACTGATTTGTTGGTGCTGAAATATTTCATGTTTGGTATTTCGTTTTAAAATCCACGTAATAATCTGGAATTAAATTAGTTATTACACATCTTATATGAATCCGGATTTTATATTGTTAGCTTAAAATTTCAAAAGTTTA
Organism: Bacteroidota bacterium; assembly: GCA_023393265.1. GTDB lineage: Bacteria > Bacteroidota > Bacteroidia > Bacteroidales > Prolixibacteraceae > Aquipluma. The sequence goes on from JAEWME010000322.1 coordinate 15,598, forward strand.
AAGATATAAATTGAGTTCACCTTAAAAATAGCAAGATGGCTAATTTTTAGTTAGCAAATTGATAAATTAACCTAACAACGCTTTCATAAATTCGTTGCCTTTCAGCAAGCCATACGAACCTTTTGCAGCCTCGAATTCATCGTAAACCTGAACATCATCCGGAGTTTCGCCCGGCTTGCAGATGATAAACGGAATAGCTTCGCGGGTGTGGATACGCGTTGCACAAGGCGTCGGGTGATCAGGCAAAACTGCGATTGTCACCGGCTCCTCCATTTTGCTTGTTTCTTCTACGAGGTATTTTACAACTCTGTAATCGAGGTATTCAATGGTCCGGGTTTTTAATTCCACGTTTCCTTCGTGACCCGCTTCGTCGCTTGCTTCGATGTGCAAATAAACCAAATCATGATCTTTCAGTGCATCAACTGTTGCTTTAGCTTTTCCTTCATAATTGGTATCATATAAGCCAGTTGCACCTTCAACTTTAATAACATCCATTCCGGCATATACGCCAATTCCCTGGATCAGGTCGACCGCTGAAATAACAGCAGATTTGTTGATACCAAACATTTCTTTCAATGTTGGCATTTGTGGCTTGTAACCAGGAGACCAGGGCCAAATGCTGTTTGCCACATCTTTACCCTGCTCTTTTCTTTTCAGGTTTACAGGATGATCTGCCAGCAAAGCCTGCGAGCGTAAAATCATGTAATTCAGCAATTTTGCCGTAGCTGCCGATTCAGCAATTTCAGGCTCAATGAGATACGGGCGAAATGGTTTTCCAGGAACATCGTGCGGCGGTGTACATTTCAAATGTTTGTTTCCACCTTTGATAACCAACAGATGGCGGTACGAAACACCCGGGTAAAACTTAATCACCTCGTTTCCGAGCTTATCATTCAAAAAATCAATCAGTTCATAAGCTTCCGCGTTGGAAATATGTCCTGCCGAGTGATTTTTGATATTCTGATTTTCGATACAAATTACATTACACCGCAGCGCCAGGTCGCCAGGTTCGAGAGTCACGCCAATGCTTGCTGCTTCCAAAACCCCGCGTCCTTCAAATACTTTGTGAACATCGTAACCCATCACCGAAAGGTTGGCAATCTCGCTTCCCGGATGCAAATCGTCAGACACAGTCTTCAGGCGCCCATTTCTGCCGCGTTTGGCCAAATCGTCAATTGATGGTTTATTTGCCATCTGAAGTGGCGTTTTGCCGCCATAATCAGCCAATGGCTCGTCGGCCATCCCATCGCCCAATACAATTATATATTTCATGTATAAATCAAATTAACGTGAAAAGAATAAAATTTTAGACACCCGATTAAAGGTTCGAAACCCTGATGATATCGGCAAAAACACCGGCAGCAGTTACTGCAGCGCCTGCGCCGTACCCTTTGATGATCATCGGGAATTCGTGATACCTTTCGGTCGTGAACATTACCAGGTTATTCGATCCCTGAAGATCGGCAAACGGATGTCCTGCGCTTATTTCCTGAAGACCGATTTCTGCTTTACCCTCGTCAAACTTGGCCACAAAACGCCACATTCTACCAGCTTCTGCCAGCTTTTTACGGTTCGATTCGAACTCTCCGTCAATTTCGGGAATGTTCTTCCAGAAGTCATCTACCGAGCCTTTAAAATATTTTTCAGGAATAAACCTGTTTATTTTAATGTCTTTCATCTCGAATTGGTAACCCGATTCGCGTACCAAAATCAACAATTTTCTGGCGACATCCACTCCGCTTAAATCAATACGCGGATCTGGTTCGGCATATCCTTGTTCTTTCGCCATTTTGATCGTCTGACTTAAAGGAACTGTCTGTCCGATTGTATTGAATATGAAATTGAGCGTTCCGGAAAGAACCGCTTCAATCTTCAGGATATTATCTCCTGAATTAACTAAATCGTTAATTGTGTTGATAATCGGCAAACCAGCACCAACATTGGTTTCGAAGAGGAATTTAACGCCTTTTCGCTTGGCAATTTTCTTCAGATTCGAATAATTTTCGTAGGTCGACGAAGCGGCCACTTTGTTAGCCGTAACAATAGAAATGTTGGCGCTGAGCAATTCAGCATACAAATCTGCAGACTTGTCGCTGGCTGTGCAATCGACAAAAATTGAGTTGTACATATTCAGCGCAATAATTTCATTCTTGAACTTTTCGAGGCTCGACTCCTGTCCTTCTTCGAGTAGTTTATCTTTAAAAGTTGCGATATCAATTCCTTCGCGGCTAAAAAGCATTTTCCGGGAATTGGCTACTCCGGCCAACTTTATCTTTAAGTGTTTTTCTTTCAGAAGTTTTGGCTGTTGCTGTCGAATCTGATCGAGTAAATTTCCACCAACAAGCCCGATGCCAAGCAGGAAAACATTGAGTTCCACGTTTTCGGAAAGGAAGAACGATTCGTGCACTACATTCAATGTTTTGCGCAAATCGGAAACCTTAACCACCCACGAAATATTGAGTTCTGATGCCCCCTGAGCGATGGCAATAATATTGATGCCGTTTTTGCCGATGGTATTGAAAAGTTTTCCGGCAACTCCGGTTGCATGTTTCATATTTTCGCCAACAATGGCAACAATGGCCAGATTATCTTCGATCGTAATTTTATTGATCTGATCGTGCAGAATTTCGCGTTCAAACTCGTGCCTGATTGCAGCTTCCGCCTTCGACGAACTTGGTGTTTCGATGGCAATGCTGATCGAATTTTCTGATGATGCCTGCGAAATCAGGATAACATTGATATTTTGGCGGGCAAGCGCTCCAAACAAACGAGCCGAAATACCTGTAACACCAACCATTCCCAGCCCCTGAACAGTTATCAGGGTAATATTCGAAATCGACGAAATACCTTTAATCGGTAAGTCCTTCCCGTTCAGCTTACTTTCTGTGATCAGCGTTCCTTCGGCCTCTGGCTCCATCGTATTTTTGATGTGAACCGGAATTCCTTTTTTGTAAACCGGCAGGATCGTCGGCGGATAAATTACCTTGGCACCAAAATGCGACAATTCCATCGCTTCGGAATAGCTGAGCATCTTAATGGTGTATGCTTTGCTGATAACACGCGGATCGGCGGTCATAAACCCGTTTACGTCTGTCCATATTTCGAGCGACGAAGCATCGACTGCCGCTGCCATAATAGCGCCGGTGTAGTCGGAGCCACCACGTCCGAGCGTGGTATATTCGCCGGATTCGTTTCCTGAAATAAATCCCGGAACAATCGCAATTCCTTTGAATGTTTTGAATGCTTCAGTAATCAGTTGGTTGGTCACATTAAAATCGACGATCGCTTTTCCAAAATCGCTGTTGGTGCGAATCAGTTTACTCGAATCGAACCATACTGCTCCCGAAACAAATTCGGAGATAATAAGCGACGACATTCTTTCACCAAAACCTACCACTTTATCGAGTGTTTTCGGCGTCAGCTCGCCAATCAGCGAAATTCCATGAATGATCTTTTCCAGTTCTTCCAATAAAATACGAACTTTTCTCCTGACATCATCCTGCTTTTTTCCTTCAAAGAGTTGATTGATCGTATCAATGTGGCGCGTTGTTATCTCCGTTAATTCAGCCTGAAAGTAGCCAGTTCCAATCGCAGCCATTTTTGCTGCACTTAATATCTTGTCGGTGATTCCACCCAATGCCGACACCACAACAATTAAATCGTCATGCTCTCCCATCAGGATGTTATTCACCCTTCGAATGTTTTCAGCACTTCCGACAGAGGTGCCTCCAAATTTTAAAACTTTCATAACTTTTTATTTAACGGAAGCCTTCGAATCCGTAAGTATTTCGGGCTGCCAAATTAATATTTATAAATCAAATCGCAGAATAATTTACAATTTCATAAAGCTAAGTCAGCGTTTCAAGCAAAAAAAATGTCCGGATGAAACAGCAATGCTGTCCCGTCCGGACATTGATTGCATGAAAATATACCGCTACATCGTCGTAGCCGTTGAGGTGATCGTTTCAAAAATTTTAGCTTCCAGTTCCTGAGCCAGTTCAGGATTATCCTGAAGCAGGTTTTTTACAGATTCCCGCCCCTGACCGAGTTTCGTTTCGCCATAGCTAAACCACGATCCGCTTTTCTTGATGATGTTTAATTCGACACCCAGATCGATGATTTCGCCTGTTTTTGAAATACCTTCGCCATACATGATATCAAATTCAGCTTTTTTAAATGGCGGGGCCACTTTATTTTTAACAACTTTCACACGGGTATGATTTCCCTGGGCTTCTTCACCATCTTTAATCTGGCCAATACGCCTGATATCAAGTCGAACAGAAGCATAAAATTTCAGCGCGTTACCACCCGTTGTTGTTTCAGGATTACCAAACATTACACCAATTTTATCGCGGAGCTGATTGATGAAAATCACGCAGGTTTTGGTCTTATTGATGTTTCCAGTCAGTTTTCGCAATGCCTGAGACATCAAACGGGCCTGAAGTCCCATTTTGGAGTCGCCCATTTCACCTTCAATCTCTGCTTTCGGGGTCAAAGCAGCAACGGAGTCAATCACGATGATATCGACAGCACCCGAACGGATCAGGTTGTCGGCAATTTCAAGCGCCTGTTCGCCATCGTCGGGCTGCGAAATCAGCAACTCATTGATGTCAACGCCCAGTTTCGTCGCATAAGTTGGATCGAAAGCGTGTTCTGCGTCAATAATTGCTGCAATGCCGCCTGCTTTCTGTGCCTCTGCAATGGCATGAATAGCTAGTGTTGTTTTACCTGATGATTCAGGACCAAAAATTTCGATGATTCTTCCTTTAGGATAACCGCCCACGCCCATCGCAATGTCCAGGCCGATCGAACCGGATGAAATTGCAGGAACTTCTTCTACAGCACGGTCACCTAGTTTCATAATCGAGCCTTTGCCGTAGCTTTTCTCGATTTTATCCATTGTTAACTGAAGCGCTTTAAGCTTTTCTTTGTTCTGATTGTTTTTTTCTTCGTTTGCCATGTTAATTGATTTCTAATGCTTTTATGATTTGGTCGGTGTGATTTTTAGTGTCAACTTTCTCAAAAATATCAACAATGATTCCGTTCTCGTCGATTACAAAAGTTGTACGCAAAACACCCATATATTTTCGTCCATACATACTTTTTTCGCCCCACACACCATAAGCCTGAAGAATCTCGGTCGATGGGTCAGCTATCAGGTTGAAGCCGAAGCCAAACTTATCGGCAAACTTCTTATGAGAGGCTACGTTATCGGGGCTAATCCCTATAACTTCATAACCTTTCGACAACCACATCGCGTAGTTATCGTTCATGTTACACGATTCTGCCGTACAACCGGGCGTATTATCCTTGGGGTAAAAATAAAGGATTACCTTCTTCCCCCTGAACGAGTCCAGCGAGATAGTGTCTCCGTTTTGATTTAATCCCTGAAATTCAGGAGCTTTATCACCTTTTCCCAGAATAGACATTGTCAATTAATTTTAAGTTATACAAATATACTCTAAATAATGATATGAAGGCGAAACGACTATCTGCTGAACCGGCTATGAGTGAATAAAAAATCATTTAGACGACTCACTTTCAATACATTAATGCAGATAAAAACTTATCCACAAACCAACATTAATAAATGATACAATCTTAAAGTTTAGCCTGTAAAATCAGCTGTTCCTTGGTACATTTTTTGTATTTTTAAACCCAAATCAACGTATCGAATATCATGTCAACCTTCATAAAAGTCCGACTTAAAACAAGCTTACTTTTCCTAATGTTTATAACCGGAACCCAGGTTTTTCAGGCTTTCGGAAATAAACAAAGTCAATCGTTGCTCATTTATAATTTGCAATTTCCTGACGGTAGGACTTCTCCGGATACAACTAATACTCAAGAGCCAATTGTTTCGAACTTGGTAAGGCATAATAATCTTTCAAAAAATGATATTGATTTTCAAATCAATTCAGAAATTGTTTATTTAAATACCTCTCAATTCAAAAATCCCGAAGCAAAAAAAATGTTTTTGCAGGCAATTGAAAAAGAAGGAAAACTGGAGCAGGTTGTCGCACAAGCCGATAGCCTCAGAAAGATTTATACTGCGGCCAGTGATGAGCAAAAAGATGAAATTGCCGCTAAAATTTTGAGGTTGGAACAACAAACCATGGAGCTAAACAGTGAACTGCCTGATTTATATGAACAGGTTAGGCGGCTCGAAAATGAAATCTGGGGAAAAGCTTCGGAAGCCGAAATAACCGGATTTCAGGAAAAAATTAAAAACTACAGAGATAGTATTCAACAGATTGAGCAATTTAAAATCGACAAAACATCGGTTATCGACAAAAATCTTCCGGATACAATTGACTTTTATCCATTAGAACAAAAGAATGCACCGAAAGCGGAGCCTGGCAACGCAGTTGTATACAAAATACAAATTGGCGCTTATAAAGGCAGACTTCCCGATTCAGCTTCGAAACTTATTAAAAAACTGTCTGTTATTAGAAAAATAGATAACTCAAAGGACGAAAAGGGCATGACTATTTACACTACTGGGAACCTGAAAACATACAAAGAAGCTGCTACCATGCAAGCCCAGGTGAAACAGGAAGGTGTAAAAAATGCAACTATTACCGCATACAAAAACGGAAAAAAAATAGCGGTTGACGAAGCAAAAAAAATAAGTAACGAACTATGACAGCCAAGGAGATACCACAAAAGGAGATCAGAATTGATGAAGACCATTTGATTGGAAATGAACGGTTTTTGGTTCTTCACAACGACGATTATCATACATTCGACTATGTGATCAACGCGTTGATTGACATCTGCGATCACGATTTTGTTCAGGCAGAACAATGCACTTTATTAATTCATTATAAAGGGAAATGTGAAGTAAAAAAAGGTAGTTTTTCGTATCTTAGACCAATGAAAAATGCCTTGGTGCAAAAAGACCTGAAAGCAACAATTGACTAAACTACATCATGGATTTCCTGATCATCCTGTTTTTAATCGTACTTGGTATTGTTTTGCTCCTGATTGAATTTACAATTCTTCCTGGAATAACGGTAGCAGGCGTTGCCGGAGTGCTGGTATTTATTTATAGTATCTATCTTGCATTCAGCAGCTATGGCACACTGGCCGGATTCCTGACTTTGGCTTTTGTACTGATTGCATCACCGTTTTTAGTTGTTTTTCTATTTAAAGGCAAAGCCGGAAAAAAGATGGTATTGAATGCGGTGGTATCGGGAATTACCAATGAAATTGACGAGAGCAAAGTAAAAATAGGGGACGAAGGAACCACAATTGGACGCCTCGCTCCAATGGGAAAGATCAGGGTAAACGATGAAGTGGTAGAAGTTAAAACAACCGGGAAATTTGTTGATCCGGGAGAGAAAGTAAAAATTATACAAATTGAAAAATCACTGATAACAGTAGAACCTCTAAACTAAAAATCATGGAACAAATACAAGGTCTTGGCGTTTTCGGCCTGATTGCGGGAATTTTTATTCTGCTCATCATTATCCTTTATTACATTCCCATTGGGTTGTGGTTTTCGGCACTGGTGTCTGATGTCAGGATTTCGCTGATGCAGCTTTTCCTGATGCGGTTTCGAAAAGTTCCGCCGTCAGTCATTGTCCGTGCCATGATTGAAGGAACAAAAGCCGGTTTGGTTTTGAACCGCGACCAGTTGGAAGCACATTACCTGGCTGGCGGACATGTCGAAAAAGTGGTGCATGCGCTTGTTTCGGCTCAAAAAGCAAACATCGATCTTCCATTCAAAATGGCAACAGCGATTGATCTGGCCGGTCGCGACGTTTTTCAGGCAGTTCAAATGTCGGTGAATCCCAAAGTAATTGACACGCCTCCGGTTGCTGCAGTAGCCAAAGATGGTATTCAGTTAATTTGCAAAGCGAGGGTTACGGTGCGCGCCAACATTCGTCAATTGGTTGGTGGTGCAGGCGAAGAAACTGTTTTAGCTCGTGTTGGCGAAGGAATCGTTTCGTCTATTGGTTCATCACATACGCACAAAGCAGTACTCGAAAATCCGGATTCTATCTCAAAAGTAGTGCTGGCTAAAGGACTTGATGCAGGAACCGCTTTCGAAATTTTATCGATCGACATTGCCGATATTGATATTGGTAAAAACATTGGTGCCGGGCTGCAAATGGACCAGGCTGAAGCTGACAAAAATATTGCTCAGGCCAAAGCAGAAGAAAGAAGAGCAATGGCAGTGGCTCTCGAACAGGAAATGAAAGCAAAGGCGCAGGAAGCACGAGCCAAAGTGATTGATGCTGAAGCTCAGATTCCAATGGCAATGGCCGAGGCCTTCAGAAATGGCAACCTTGGAATTATGGACTACATGAAATACAAAAACATCATGGCCGACACGTCCATGCGGGAATCCATCTCTAACGAAGAACAAAACAGAAAGAAAAAGTAGTTTTCTAAATCATATAGAAGTAAAAAACCTTGTCATTTTTTCTGACAAGGTTTTTTTTATTACACGGTAACCCGAAGATATCGGTCGTATGCTTCATCCCAATTGAGTTCTCCTGAAGGTGTGAAGTGAACCAGTTCGCTCGATCGGGCAACAATTTCTCTGATTTCAGAAAGTGAACCAACGTATCCCAATGCTTTTGCCTGAATCATGACATTGCCAATAGCAGTTGCTTCTGTCGGACCAGCCACAACCTCCAAACCAGTTGCATCTGAAGTCAACTGATTCAGGAAGTGATTATTAGCTCCACCGCCAATGATGTGTATTACTTCAAATTTCTTTCCCGCAACATCTTCTATTTGCTCCAGTGTATAACGGTATTTTAAAGCCAAACTATCATAAATACAGCGAATGGTTTCACCGTGAGTTCGTGGCGTTCCCTGCGCGGTTTGATAGCAATAATCGCGCACCGCTTGCGTCATATCTTTAGGGTTCAGGAACATAGGATCATCCGGATCAATCAGGAACTGGAAAGGCTGAGACTCGCGCGCGAGTTCTACCATTTTAATCCAGGAGTAATTGGTGCCTTCATTTGCCCAAATCCTTTGTACCTCCTGAATCAGCCACATTCCCATGATATTTTTCAGGAAACGGGTGGTTCCTTCAACCCCACCCTCGTTGGTAAAGTTGCATTTTAACGACTGTTCAGAAATAATTGGCTGCGGGCTTTCAATTCCCATGATTGACCATGTTCCCGAACTTAAGTAGACGAAGTCTTCACACTGGCAGGGGACCGATACAATTGCAGAACCTGTGTCGTGTGCTGCAACTGCAATCACCGGCACCTGAGCGCTTCCTGTTTCTTTTGCAACTTCGGGCAAGATAGAACCTAAAATTGTTCCTGGCCAAACAATCTCCTGAAGAATTTTTGCAGGGATTCCTACTTTTTCAATTAATTCTAGGTTCCATTGGCTGGTACCTGGCACCATCATCTGGCTTGTACTGGCA
>JAEWME010000329.1 GCA_023393265.1 Bacteroidota bacterium
GAAGATTTGAATATCCTGACCGGGGAAACTGGTGCCGGTAAATCTATTTTGCTAGGAGCAATAGGGCTGATCATCGGGCAACGTGCCGACACTTCTGTATTAAGGGACAAAACTGAAAAGTGCTTTGCCGAAGGCGTTTTTGATATCCGTAATTACCGCATGAAGGACTTCTTCAATGACAATGATCTTGACTACGAGGATACCACCATCTTACGGCGCGAGATTACACCACAAGGAAAATCGAGGGCATTTATAAACGATACACCGGTCAGCGTAAAGATTTTGCACGACCTCGGTTTGCTGTTAATCGATATTCATTCGCAGCACCAAAACCTGGAGTTGAACGAACGAAGGTATCAGTTACACCTGGTCGATTTGGTTGCCAGCAATGGTGAATTATTGCAGAAATATATTGCTGAATTCCGAAATTATCAGGAACTGAAAGAGCAGTTGGCGGAGACTGAAGCGCTGGCAGAACAGTCGAAGAAAGACCTCGACTATTTCGAATTTCAGTTTCGGCAGCTTGAAGAAGCCCGTTTGTCGGAAAATGAACAGGTGGAGCTCGAATCTTTACTCGAAACACTGACCCATGCGGAAGAAATAAAAACAATTTTCGGACAACTTTATCAGACGTTGAGTGATGAAGATCGATCTGTCTTAGCTGTTTTGAAGGAGAACATTATAAACCTTTCAAAACTGAAATCAGTCTTCCCGGAAGCAGAGCAGCTTTTAACCCGGTTAGATTCAGTTTATATTGAATTAAAAGATGTTGCAGCCGAAGCTTTAGCGGTGGAAGAAAGGACCGAAAATGACCCGGGCAGAATTGAACAGGTGAACCAACGCCTCGATTTGATTTATTCGCTTCAGCAAAAACACCGCGTAGCAACCATCAAGGAATTACTGGAGATTCAGGCTGATTTTGGAGCCAAAATCCTTCAGGTTAGTTCTTACGAACAGGATATTGAACGATTGCAAAAAGCAATATCTGCGCAAAAAGAATCACTGACACTTAAATCCGACGAAATCAGTTTGCGTCGCAGATCGGTAAAAGACGGAATGGAATTGAAGGTGATCGACGTTTTGCGAAATGTCGGTATTCCCAACGCTGCTTTTCAGGTTAAATTCTCGGCTGCTTCTGAGTTTACATCAACCGGAAGGGATGAAGTTGCATTTATGTTTTCGGCCAATAAAAGTCAGGAGTTGCTGGAGATTGGGAAAATTGCTTCGGGAGGCGAAATGTCGCGACTGATGTTGGCCATTAAAACGTTGATAACCGATGCCCGTTCGCTTCCTACCATTATTTTCGACGAAATTGACACAGGGGTTTCAGGAGAAGTTGCCATAAAAATGGGACAGATACTGAAACAAATGGCAGCTACCATGCAGGTTTTGAATATTACCCATTTGCCACAAATTGCCGCGAAGGGTAAATATCACTACAAAGTATACAAGTTCGATCAGGGCAATCAAACCTATACATCTATTAAAAGGCTGAATGAGCAGGAGCGGGTGGAAGAAATTGCGCAGATGCTGAGCGGGGCCAATTATTCGGCCACAACGCTCGAAGCAGCCAAAGAGCTTTTAAATTAAAAGGTTCCTTTTCGCGAAAAAAGGAACCTTTTGATTTTACAGTCGGTTTTCGAGTACCAGTCTGATTTCAGGAGCACCCAGGTTTCCTTTCTCTCCAAGCTTAAAGCCTCTTTGCTTAAAGCGGTCACAAATCTTATCAATGGTGTCGGTGGCAAGCCCGTAGTCAGGTAATTTGGTCTGGATGCCAACCGATTCGAAGAATTCAATTGTGTTGCGGATGGTACCGTCGATTCTTTCATTTTCAGAACCCGAAGTGATATTCCAAACCCGCTCACCCAATTGCAAAAGTTTAGCTTTTTTCGATTCACGGTTGATTTCCATCACTCCCGGCAGCACGATAGCCAGCGTTCGTGCATGATCAATTCCATGATATGCAGTTAATTCGTGGCCAATCATGTGGGTTGCCCAGTCTTGTGGTACACCAACTCCGATGAGTCCATTCAGAGCCATTGTAGCGCTCCACATAAAGTTGGCCGCAGCATTGTAGTCGCTTCTGTTGGCAAGTACTTTTGGGCCTTCTTCCACGAGTGTTTTCATGATACTTTCCGCAAATCTGTCCTGAATAGGCGAATCGACCGGGAAGGTGAGGTATTGCTCAATTACGTGGACAAACGCATCAACTACGCCGTTGGCAACCTGGCGATCGGGCAGCGAGAAAATCACTTCAGGATCGAGAATTGAAAATTTAGGCATTACCTCCATCGAGGCGAACGACAATTTTTCTGTTGTTTCAACGCGGGTGACCACTGAGTTTCCATTCATTTCGGAGCCGGTAGCGGGCAGCGTGAGTACCGCACCAATTGGAAGTGCAGCCAAAATGGGTGCTTTTTTCGAGCATATCAGCCACGGATCGCCTTTGATGAAAAGCGCAGCGGCTGCAATGAATTTGGTGCCGTCGAGCACCGAACCACCGCCTACCGAAAGCAAAAAGCTGATGTTTTCTTTTTTTACGATTTCTACAGCTTTCATCAACGTTTCGTAGTGCGGGTTGGGTTCAATTCCGCCGAATTCGATTACTTCAAATCCTTTGATTGATTCTTTCACCTGATCGTAAACGCCGTTTTTAAAAATACTGCCGCCACCATAGGTCAGCATTATTTTTGATCCGGCCGGAATGTTTGCTCCTGTTTTCCTGATTTCACCTTTCCCGAAAATTATTTTTACCGGATTTTGATATTCAAAATTGTACATGACTGATTTGTTTTTGTTTGCAGAGCGAAATTACCGATATTTCTCAAAATCGTATTTTCTTGTTTGTTAATAAATTCAAAGAATTATTTTTGTAAAAAAAGCAGTTATGGAAACATCGGAAGCAAACTCGGAAGAGGGAAATCATTTTTATGAGCGTTTTTCTGCCTACACCGACGAGGAAATCCTCGAAATACTCAGAAAGCATAAGGATTACCAGGAT
>JAEWME010000402.1 GCA_023393265.1 Bacteroidota bacterium
ACAGACTATGGGCTCGATCCGTTTATCAGGAGAGAGATGAAAAAGGTTTTTCCTGAACTCGACTTTGTTGAATTGCCTTTCTCGCATCCGATTTATCACCAGAAATACCAGTTTCCGAATGGTTTGCCCAAAATTCATGAGCACGACGGAAAACCGGCACAGGGGTTTGGCTTGATTTACAAAGGGCGGCTCGTGTGTTTTTATAATTACGAGTGCGATCTGGGCGACGGCTGGGAAGACCGTTCGGTGCATAACGATACGGAGGAAGTGAGGCAAAAGGCTTTGCAGATGGGCGCCAATATTATTTCCTACGTTTTCAATCAGTAAAAAAGTATTGACGGAAATTTAGCAAAACAAAAAACGCAAGGCTGTTTGCCCTGCGCTTCAATATGTTTGTCTCAAAACATCAATATTCGTCTTCGTTGAAGAAGAAATCATCTTTGCTTGGATAATCAGGCCAGATGTCTTCAATACTTTCATAAATTTCTCCTTCGTCTTCAATCTCCTGGAGATTTTCAATTACTTCGAGAGGTGCGCCGCTGCGAATGGCAAAGTCGATTAATTCATCCTTACTTGCTGGCCAAGGGGCATCCTCAAGTTTTGAGGCTAGTTCAAGTGTCCAGTACATATCTTTTTTTATTAGAAGGTTATTAACCAGGTTTTTTAAACTTTTTGCGAATATAAGAAAAAAAAGGAAACTGCAAATAATTAAATTATTTATTCGTTAAGTTCTGGATGCCAGAGTATTTCAGGTGATTTTTGGTCCATATTCAACTTTCTTGACAGGACAAAAAGATAGTCGGAAAGGCGATTAATATATTTGATCAGATTGGCGTCGACTTCGCATTTTTCTGATAACTCAACGATCCTTCTTTCTGCTCTTCTGCAAACGGTTCGTGCCACATGGCAGAATCCGGAAACCTGACTTCCTCCAGGCAATACAAAATTACGGAGTTCGGGTAGCACATCAACCATCCGGTCCATCTCCCGTTCCAGAAATTCAATGTCAGATTTTTTGCTAGGGAGCTGTTTGCGAATCAGCACATCGTCCTGTTCGGTTGCCAGGTTTGCACCAATCACGAAAAGCTTATTCTGGATGTTTTCCAGTGTTTTGTCCGTTTGTATATCGTTTTGCATCGAACGGATGAGACCAATATATGAGTTTAGTTCATCGATGGTTCCATACGACTCTAGCCGTATGTTGTATTTTTTTACCCTTGTGCCGCCAATTAGACCGGTGGTGCCGTCGTCTCCGGTGCGTGTGTATATTTTCATGACTTTTTTTTCGAATAGACGAATTAGTTCTACTTTCCGTTGCTTAATAAACCGGATTTTCGTTTCTGTAATCAGCTTCAACTTCACCATCCTTTAACCTGATGATGCGGTGAGCGTGCATGGCGATGTCTTCTTCGTGTGTCACCACGATCAGTGTATTGCCTTTCCGGTGGATTTCGGCAAACAACTGCATGATTTCTTCTGAAATTTTCGAGTCGAGATTACCTGTCGGTTCGTCGGCCAGTAATATCGACGGATTATTGATCAGGGCACGGGCCACTGCCACACGCTGGCGCTGTCCGCCTGAAAGTTCGTTGGGCTTGTGCTCAATTCGTTCGGCCAACCCAACTTCGGTGAGTATCTTTTCAGCTTTTTTGATGCGTTCCTGCTTTTTTACACCTGCATAAACAAGCGGCAACATCACGTTTTCAAGCGCTGTGTTTCGCGGTAATAAGTTGAATGTCTGAAAAACAAAACCAATTTCTTTGTTCCTGATTTCCGCCAGTTCGTCGTCGGTCATGTGGCTGACATCTTTTCCGTTAAGCTCATAAAAACCGCTTGTAGGCGTGTCAAGACAGCCAATGATGTTCATCATGGTCGACTTCCCTGAACCGGATGCTCCCATGATGGCAACATATTCGCCTCTGTTTATTTGAAGTGAAACCGAACGCAGCGCACGGACCGTTTGTGTGCCTACTTTGTAGTTCTTAACGATTTTTTCGAGTTTGATAACAGCTTCCATCAGATTAACTTAATTGGTTTGTGTTGATTAGTTTCAGAATTGTCAAGTTTATTACAAATATCAAACCTAAATTCTGTTTCAGTGACTGTTTGTGAATAAAAACCTCAAAAAATAACATTTGTTGTATTTTCTCCGGATACAATTTGAATAAATTCGGGAAAGGCCCTCAAACGGATAATTTTTATCTTTGCTTTATGTCTGATTTTCTGGAACAGGATATTAAGTTTTTGCCGGGAGTGGGCCCCAAACGCGCCGAAATTCTCAAAAAGGAACTGGAAATCTTCACTTTCCGCGATCTCCTGTACTATTTCCCATACAAGTACATCGACCGAACCAAATTCTACAAAATAGCCGAAATCAATTCCACTACGTCGTACATTCAGTTGAAAGGGCGCATCGTCCGTTTCGAGACATCGGGAGAGGGTGCGAAGCAGCGGCTGATCGCCATTTTCAAGGACGAGTCGGGGCAAATGGAATTGCTTTGGTTTCAGGGATTGAAATGGGTGCGCGAGAACATTCGGGCCAACGTCGAATACATCGTTTTTGGCAAGCCGTCGGAGTTTAGCGGCAAAATCAACATCATTCATCCTGAAATCGAGCCGGTCGAGAATAAGCCGGTGAGTACAGGCGTCTTTCAGGCTTTCTACAACACGACCGAAAGCATGAAAAAGAAGTTCATGACCAGCAAAATCCTGAATAAATTCCAGTTTACGCTGTTGTCGCTGCTCGACGGCAAAATCACCGAAACGCTTTCCACGGGCGTACTTTCGCGGCTAAAACTGATGCCTTTGCCGATGGCGTTGCGTCAGGTGCATTTTCCTGAAAATCCGCATTTGCTGAAGATTGCCCAGTTTCGCCTGAAGTTTGAGGAACTGTTTTTCATTCAGCTTAAAATCCTAAGCCTGAAACATCACCGTGAAGACGCCTTCAAAGGTTTTGTTTTTTCGCAGGTGGGCTACAACCTGAATACTTTTTTCAGCGATTATTTGCCGTTCGACCTGACCAATGCGCAGAAAAAAGTGGTCAAGGAAATCCGGAAGGATTTGGGTTCGGGCAAGCAAATGAACCGTCTTTTGCAGGGCGATGTTGGCAGCGGCAAAACGCTGGTTGCGCTGATGACGGCGCTGATCGCCTTCGACAATGGTTTTCAGGTGAGCCTGATGGCACCCACCGAAATTTTGGCTAACCAGCATTACAATTCGATCCGGAAAATGACCGACGGGCTGGGCATCAACATCGCCCTGTTAACCGGCTCGACCAAAAAATCGGCCCGAAATGTCATTCACGAACAGTTGCAGGACGGCCGTTTGCAGTTGCTCATTGGCACCCATGCACTAATTGAAGATACGGTGAATTTCAGCAATCTTGGGCTGGTAATTATCGACGAGCAACACCGCTTTGGTGTGGCGCAACGTGCAAAACTCTGGAAAAAAAATGAATTCATTCCGCCGCATATTTTGGTGATGACCGCCACGCCGATTCCACGTACACTGGCTATGACGGTGTATGGCGATTTGGATGTGTCGGTGATCGACGAACTTCCGCCCGGAAGAAAACCGATTCAAACCCTGCACTTTTATGAGAACCGCCGCAAACAGGTGTATGAATTTATCCGCCAGCAGGTGGAGAAAGGCCGCCAGATTTATGTGGTTTATCCGCTGATTAAAGAGTCGGAAAAGCTCGACCTGAAAAATGTGGAAGACGGATATGAATTGCTGAAGCAGGTATTTCCTCGGTACAAAATCAGCATGGTGCACGGCAAAATGAAACCGGCCGACAAAGACGCCGAGATGCAGTTGTTTAAGGAAGGAAAAACGCAGATCATGGTGGCAACCACGGTGATCGAAGTGGGTGTTGATGTGCCGAACGCTTCGGTGATGATCATCGAAAGTTCCGAGCGTTTTGGCCT
This sequence comes from Bacteroidota bacterium, assembly GCA_023393265.1. Classification (GTDB taxonomy): domain Bacteria; phylum Bacteroidota; class Bacteroidia; order Bacteroidales; family Prolixibacteraceae; genus Aquipluma. Next base: position 3,927 of record JAEWME010000402.1, read on the forward strand.
TTCGCAGTTGCATCAGCTTCGTGGCCGGGTGGGGAGGGGTGCCGAGCAGTCGTATTGTCTGCTGATGTCGTCGTACAAAATCAGCAACGAAAGCCGCAAGCGGATTGAGACCATGGTGCGCACCAACGACGGTTTTGAAATTGCCGAAGTCGATATGCAGCTTCGCGGTCCCGGCGACCTCGAAGGCACCCAGCAAAGCGGGATTGGCTTTAGCCTGAAAATTGCCAACCTGGGCAAAGACGGCGAAATTCTGCAATATGCCCGCAATCAGGCTTCCGATTTGCTCGACGATGATCCGAAGCTGCAAAAACCGGAAAACCGGATCCTGGTCGAAAATCTCCTGAAAATGAAGAACACCGAATTTAACTGGAGTTCGATCAGCTAAAATATCGTGCCTGCATTTTTCCTGATCTTGCCTGTAATTCTTTCCGTCCTGCCCATACTTATCGACACAATAAGCTGATTTTATTCAACAGTGAAACGAATTGAAAAATCTATTTTTCGAACTTCAAAAAAAATATTGGGATGAAGCAAATTTATGTGACGGGAGCGCTGGTTGCTTTGATGGCAGTGGGCGGACAGGCTCAGAATCTGAGCAAAGGAAAAGTTGTTCAGGACGAAAAAGGAAAGGGTTTTTACTACGAGTCGATTTTGAAGGACGTAACGGCAGTTGAGGAAAAAATGACTGAGAAGGAACCCTACGTTCGCTTCGTGATGGATCAGTCGGGGCTGGATTTGCCGAACAATCCGGCGTTGTACAAAACGATCTGGAGCAATCCAACGATATCGCAGGGAAATACCGGAACCTGCTGGAGCTTTTCAACCACAGCTTTTTACGAGTCGGAAGTTTATCGCCAGTTTTGTAAAAAGGTGAAAATTTCGGAAATCTACTCGGTATATTGCGAGTACCTTGAAAAAGCCAAACGGTTTGTTGAAAAGCGCGGCGATTCAGAATTTTCGGAAGGCTCGGAAGGCAACGCACTCGCCCGAATTATGAAGACCTACGGCGCAATGCCTCAGGAAGCTTACACCGGATTGATTGATGGTCGCAAATTTCACAGTCATGCGAAAATGGCTGAGGAAATGACTGCTTTCCTGAATAACATGAAAACCAGCAATACCTGGAATGAAGAGTTCGCCATCGCAACAATCAAATCGATCATGAACCATTATTTGGGGACACCGCCTGTAGAATTTGTTGTCGAAGGCAAAACTTATACGGCCCAAACATACCTGACAGATTACCTGAAAATCAATCCCGACGATTTTGTGGAAATTTTGTCGTACAAACAGGAGCCATACTGGCAACAGGTTGAATACAAGGTTCCCGACAACTGGTGGCACAGCAAGGAATATTACAATGTGCCGCTTGCAGATTACATGACTGCCCTGAAAAGTGCTGTCAAAGCAGGTTATTCGGTGAGCATCGGCGGCGACGTCTCAGAAACCGGTTTCAGCCGGGAAACCAACTGTGCGCTGATTCCGGACTACGATATTCCGTCGGCTTACATCAACGAAGATGCCCGCCAGTTCCGCTTCTCGAACGAAACCACCACCGACGACCATGGCATGCAGGTGATTGGAATTCTGGGGAATTACAAAGGAACTGGCAAAGACTGGTACCTGATTAAAGACTCCAGTTCTGGTTCGCGTAATGTTGATCCGAAATCGCCGAGCTTTGGGTATTACTACTTCAGCGAAGACTACATCAAGCTAAAGATGATGGGGTTCACGGTCCATAAGGATGCGGTGAAAGATCTCCTGACGAAATTTAAATAAGGAACAAAGAGCCTCGCCGGAATGCGGGGCTTTTTTATGCCTGAATTTTCCAACTATTGAAATTTAAGTTCGATAATTTCACAAATAAAAAGCTATCGTTCAAATAATTAAAACAATGATCTTTGTCAGGATTGTGAGCAATGAACTGTTTGTCAGGTAGATGAAAAATGAAAAAAAATCGCTCTATTTAGAATTAATATAAATAGTGAAGTGTGTTTTAAAAATGAAAATCCTGTTCTCCTTAGTTATACAAACATCTTTAGATTTGCATGGTTTTTACTGAACCGAAGATCAAACGGATGAAAGAAAAGGTGTTACATGAGGGGGTTGTTCAGGAGGTTTCGGGTGATAAAATAACGGTTACAATCGTTAACGCTTCGGCCTGTTCTTCCTGTCATGCCAAAGGTGCCTGCCTTGCGTCGGACTTGAAGGAAAAGGAAATAGAGATTCGCCATTTTAGCGGAGATTTTCATCCCGGTCAACATGTCAACATCATTGGACAGCTTTCTCAGGGGTATATGGCTGCATTTTATGGATACCTGTTGCCTTTTATCATTGTTTTTATCACGTTGATCGCGGTTTACTCAATTACCACCAATGAAGGAACTGCAGGTATTTCCTCGCTTGTTATCCTGATCCCATATTATGCCATCCTTTATATTTTCAGAGAGAAAATCAGGAATTCATTTCATTTTCAAATCTCTGCAACCTAATTACCCAATTGTATGAGTACGATCATTATCTATACCATTCTGACACTGGGCGTTATCGGAGTACTTTCGGCTGTGGTGCTTTATTTTGTAGCACAGAAATTTAAAGTTTTTGAAGATCCACGGAT
>JAEWME010000415.1 GCA_023393265.1 Bacteroidota bacterium
ATGCAGTGATTTTCAGTTTCATAAAAGCAATTTATTAACAAAATAAAGTTTCAGCAAGCGAAAAGTTTAATTACCGGCTCATTTTTGTTCGTCTCCGGTCGACTTCTGCCTTTCTAAAACCGTACCAATCGCGCAAACCGATGTTTACTCCGGAAGAACCCTGTTCCGCCGTGAAAATTTTTCCACACAATTCCACAATGCGTTACAACCGGCCATCAATCGTAAAAATGCAAAAGGCTGAAAAGTGCGTGTTTCCCGCGATGTCAAGGCAATGGCACAATTTTTCAGAAGGAAAGACCAGAAATACAAAAAGGAAAGTTATGAAAACATTGAATCTGAAAAAATTATTTACCGATCATTTTCGAATTCTGAAAAACACGGTAACAAGTTTTATGGGAAGCCGTCCGGTTGACCTGGCAAGTTCGACCGCGTATTTTGCCATTTTTTCCATCGCGCCAATACTGATTATCATCATCGCTGTATTTGGCTATTTTGCAGGCGACAATACCATTCGGGTGAAACTTTTCGATGAGCTGAATGTGCTGATCGGACAGGAAAGTACACAAATGCTGCAAAGTGCGATCGACAACTATAAAATATCGGAAAACAGCGGCATTGGTACGATTATCGGGCTGGTATTTTTCCTGATTTCGGCCACAACCCTGTTCAATGTTATGCAAAGTTCGATTAACTACCTGTGGCATGTAAAAGTTAAATCGAACCTGAAGCAGAACATCCTGAAATTTATTCGCGACCGTGTTTTATCGTTTGGCGTCATTCTGTCGCTCGGGTTTTTGCTGCTTGTTTCGCTGTTTGTCGATGCCAGCATTGCCTATATGAGAGATTTTCTGACCACCTACTTCAGCGAAGGCTTCGTTATTTTGGCTCAACTGGCCAACCTCTTTTTGTCGCTTGCCATCATCAGTTGTGTATTTGCGGTTATTTACCGTTTCCTGCCAGATGTAAAAGTACGCTGGAGCGCCGGTTGGTTTGGAGCTATTTTCACAGCAGTGTTGTTTACTATTGGTAAAGTTATTATCGGTATTTTAGTCGGACAAAGTAACCTGGGCGCTGTTTACGGTGCAGCCAGTTCTTTCATTGGTGTTTTGGTCTGGATTTATTATGCGTCGCTAATCTTCTACTTCGGCGTTGAACTTACCCGCCAGTTTTCCATCTATTACAATCACGAAAACAAACCTTTGAAATATGCAGAAAAGGATTCCTGATTTACAGGATATTTTTTAGATTTTCGACGCAAAAAAGTCCGGATAAACTTCCGGACAATCAAAACAGCTTCTCGCTGTTTTTTCTTTTTTAGCGAGGGCCTCAACGCGAATCTCCCCGAATGATGGACAGGAGAATCGATACGATGGCCAGAACCAGTAAAACATGAATCAGATATCCTACAGAATATACAAAAACACCTAAGATCCAACCGATAATAAAAATTACCGCTAATAAATAAAGAATTGTTCTCATGGCTTTAAATTTTAAAGGGTTAAACTTTCTTGTAACTATATGATTGCAATATCTTTGAGTCCACTCAGCAACGATTTCCACCAGTAATTGAAAACCGATTTCTTTTTGTCCCTGGCAAAAGCGATGCTGCCCGTTTTGTAGTTTCTTTCCCCCTTCAGGTTACTGCTCTTCAGTACCAGTTTATTGACCAGGAATGATTGAAAACGTTTCGAGCGATAACTGGCCCGATCGAAAACCAGCACGTTGAGGCTGTCGTACTGAAAGAGCAACTGCCCGTGCGATTGTTCGTTATCGTACCTGAAATCGAATGCAAACGATTTTATTGCTCCACGCTGCACAACCACTCCTGCGTTGTGCCTGATTACCGGATTAAAAGCCGAGATGAGCGCAGGAGCCAGCGTTCCTTTGGCACGGTATTCAACGTTGTATTTTACATTTGGAATCTCGAAACTGGCATTTAACAGCACCTGTTGCATAGCCAGCGCCGAAGCTTCAATTGTTGTGGTATCAGTTATTTCGTGCATCCGGTTACTAAGCTGACTTATCTTAAATTTGAAGTCGCTGAAAGTGACAACACCGGCGTCGTTCGATCCGGCTACGCGCTCCGAATATTGGATGTCGCCACTTTTACAAATCACCGAATCGAAGTGAAGGCCAAACGGTAAACTATTAATCAGATCCATAGGCAATTTGGTATTTGGTTTCTGCGGAAACGGCGACCTCTTGTCCTTGAAGGCCTCCACCTTCATCTTCCCGAATTGCAGGTGGGAAGCTACGAGTGCCGTATCGCTGAGCAGTTTCTGTAAATCGACACCGCTCAACTCCACTTTTGTGAAAAGCAAATCGAGCCAGTCGGTCTCAGTGCCAGTTTGCCTTCCCATTTCATATTTCGAGTATTCCGAAGTCAGGCTCAAAACATCAATATCCAGCTTTTGCTTCGTGGTGCGATACTCGCCGGTTTGGTAGTTCAGGCGATACAATTTGTCCGGAAAAATATACTTGCCGTTTTTCAGGCTGAAACTTGCGGAGTCGAAAGCCAATTGGCCAAAATGGAACAGTCGCGAATGATTGTCCAGCGTTACCTGGTGCATCTCGAAATCGAAACCGGTTCTGAAAATCGTGTCTGAAACCGACGGAAGTGTTTCCTGAACCAGCATTTCTCCATTCAATATCTTCAACTGTCCAATAAATACCTGCCTTTTCTTCAGACTTTCTCCTCCCGATTTAGCCTCAACCGAATCTTTCCTGATTTTAATTTCCGGCCGGAGCAAAACAGCCCTCTCAAGCATGGTTTGGCCTCTGAAAAGCTGACGAAAGAAATGAAAACCTTCCAGTCTCATTTCCGGAACGAGAATCGAAGCGTTGTGTATTGAATCACGAAAACGGACATTGAGCAAAACCAATGTTTTCGACTGAAAACTTAGGTCCAAATCGTCGAAGGTTAGCAATAAATTGTTTTCGAGTTTTTTGCGCAACGATTTCTCGACGATACCTGGCAGAAAAACAAGTCCTGCTGCGGCAATCAGGATAATAAACACTGCAACCCAAAGAACCCTTGGTAACCTTTTGTCGAATTGTCTCATAAGTGTCCGTTTTCGTTTCGTTTAAAAACTAGCTGGTTCGGCGTGCAGTAGCCATGGCCACCAGACCGATTAAAGCGACGACACCACTCATAATCAATGGTGTCCAGTTGGCTTTACTCACCGCAATATCAAGTCCAAATAAATGGAAGCTTTCAGAATCGTTGATGGCCTGGATACCGAAAATAACTACTCCGATAAGGCCTAATATCAGTAGAATCATACCTGTTGTTTTCATCTTGAAATGTTTTAAGTTAATTACTTCGTTTCCATTGAAAGGTCGAAACGCTGACCTTTGAGTTCATTGAACTTTTCGCCCATGGCAATCAGTTCTTTTTCATCCAGAATGCGCTCTGCTTCAGGAAAAAGTTCTTCCTCCTCCTCCGTCAGGTGGTGATCGAGAATCTCTTCAAAAACCTTAAATTTCACCATCCAGCGCGAATTTGTCTTCGGAAAGTCACTCAAATCGAGCAGCAGCACATTCAAAACAAAGTGTTCTTCCTGCGATTCGAGCGATTCGGATTTCACTTCTTTTCTGCTGTTCAGCCTGTTTAGCAAAATATCTTCCTCGAGTTCGTGATGGACGTCAAGGTTTTTCTTCAGCAAAATAAATTTTCCAGCGTCTTTTTCAATGTCTTTCATCAGCTTGCGCATTTCATCGTGATGCGCTTTCAATGCTTTGGTAATAGTCTGTGATTTCATTTTCTGCGATTTTAAATAGTTTGAAAATAAAAAGCAGTTTCAGCAACCACTGCCGAAGCAGACAAGGCACTTCAAAACAGAAGGTTAGCATGAAACTGCTGCGAATCCCTAAAAAAGCGGGTAGAAAAAAGGCTCTGCGCCAATTTGGCAACAGTGTGTGGCTTCTATGAAATTATTGGGATCGTTTATAGTTCTCAGACTTTTTTACAGCCTGTTTTAGTTCATCGAAAGTGACAATTACATCTTTACGGAGTTCTCCGACATTTTTATTGGTAGTGTCGGCCCATTCATGAATTTTGTTTTGCAACTCATAGCCCTTTTTCCTGATGCTGTCCAACTGACTGTTCATAATTGCATCTGATTTCTCATTTTTAATTCTGAGCCTGTCGTTGATAGCATTCAGTGAATCTTCGAACTGATCGAGCCGGGCAATGAGTTTTTCTGAGAAAGCAAAATCATCGACTTTGAGACTGTCGAGATTGTTTCCCAATAAAATAAGGTTTTCGCTCACCTGTTCTTCCGCCCGGTTTTCGCTCTTTTTGGCAGGCGACTGACATGCAAACAGTGCGATTAGCGAGAACAGGATTGCCTGTGTTAATTTCTTCTGAGTGTTCATATCGCTGCATTTAAGTTAAACATCGTGTTTTCGGTACATGCAATGACAAAACAATGCCAAAACCCAACGGCCCGGACAAAGAACAACTCAAGATACTGACAAAAAGGAATTTACAATAAAAAAGAGAAATAAGATCCGGGTCAAGGTTTCAAATATGTTGGGGATTTTATTGCTCAATTTGTAGAAAACCCGACCGTCGAAAAATATCACTAATCAGAGGTTGATCCCGTAAAGTTTGATTTTATTGTAGAGTGTTTTACGGTCGATGTTCAGAATTTTGGCGGCTTTCGATTTGTTGTAACCAGCTTCCTGGATGGTCTTCACGATTAGTTGTCTTTCTATTTCGAAAGCCGCATTTTTCAGCAACGAGTTATTGGCCGATTCAGCAACCGTGACAAACGATTCCATTGCTTCTTCCTCAGGATAGATAATTTCGTAAGGCAAACAATACTTTTCTATCATCGAACCATTGGCCATCAGCACCGATCGTTTGATGACATTCTTCAACTCGCGCAGGTTGCCATGCCAGGGATAATTCAGGATGATATTTTCAACTTCAGGAGTGATGCCCTGAATGTTCTTTTTCAGATCGTTATTCGCTATCCGGATAAAATGATTGACAAAAATCAGGATGTCGCGACCCCGCTCTCGCAAGGGTGGTAATGCAATTTTAAATTCGTTGAGACGGTGATATAAGTCTTCGCGGAATGAGTTTTCGCGTACCTCACCTTGCAGATTCTCGTTGGTAGCAGCAATCACCCGGATGTCAACTTTTTTTGCTCTATCGTCGCCTATGCGGGCAACCATCCGCTCCTGAATGGCGCGAAGGAATTTGAGCTGAATTTCGTAGCTCAGGTTCCCGATTTCGTCGAGAAACAAAGTGCCACCGTCGGCTTTCTGGAAAACTCCGTCTTTATCTGAAATGGCGCCGGTAAACGATCCTTTTACGTGTCCAAATAGTTCGCTGTTGGCCAGTTCCTTGGGAATAGCACCGCAATCAATTGCCACAAATGGCTTATCTTTTCGCAGGCTGTTCTCGTGAATATAACGGGCAATGTATTCCTTTCCGGTTCCGGTTTCTCCTTCAATAATCACCGACATGTTGGTTGGAGCAACTCTCTTGGCCAGATCGATGATACTCTGCATTCTTTCGTTTTCGCCTACCACAAAATCAACTTTACCAACTGAGGTCGTATTTTTTACTTCAGCCGAGCGGTTAGTTTGAAGGATATTTTTTATGATCCCAATTAGTTCTTCGTGCTGAATTGGTTTAGTAATATAATCGGCAGCACCCATTTTCATTAACCTGACGGCCATTCGGACGTCTGCATAAGCAGTCATAATTACCACCGGGATGTTCCAGTTCAAAGCTTCAAGTTTCTGCATCACTTCCAGTCCGCTCGAATCGGGAAGCCGAAAATCGCAAAGAACCATATCGAATGACATACTTTTGAGTAGATCGAATGCACTTTTGGCCGAAAAAGCAGTTTCAACCTGGTAATCATTGTTCTGGAGGTGCTTTTTTAACACTTCGCACATAAAGTTGTCGTCGTCGATGATAAGTATTTTTTTCGCCATTTGTTGGTTTCAAATTTTCATAAATATATCAATTTATTCGCCCAGTGCTTCGCGTGCCTGATGAATCGCATCGCTTATTTTTGCAATCGCCTCGCGACAGCAGGATTTCGCTGCAACCAAATCAGGCTTTACTAAAATATGGTATTCAATTTCGTCCAAATCCTGAGCTGCCTGATAAAGTCCAAAGAATTTAAATGAGGCTTTGGCTTTATGAACCTGCTCTCCTAATGGAGTTAAATCTTCGGCCTGATCTTCATGTTGAATCATTAAAAGCAGAGCTTCTGCCTTATCGATAAATTTCAGTAACATATCCGCAAAAAAGGCTTCGTCGCCATTTGCTGCAATCTTCAATTGGCCGGAGTTAAACTGGTCGTAGCGCATAAGTCTGCTTCTGGTTCGTTGTTATGTGTAACAAAAAAGCAAAAAGAAAGATCAAGTACAAACAACAATTAACTTAATATTGATATTAAAACGCTACTCTGTAAAGAAAAGAGGACAATCCTTTAGTGGTGATTGTCCTCTTCGTAAATTACGAATATAAAAATCTAGGCTTTCTCTTCAGGATGATTTTCTGCCCATTCTTTTGCTTTGCTAATTGCAATCGGAATAGCAGTTCCGTCATCCATCTTTTCTTTTTCGACCAGCGCATTGGCAATTTCAATCGCCTTGTGCCTGACCCGTTTATCCAGATTTTTCATCGAATCGGGATATTTTCGTTTTGTCCATGGCATGAGTTTGTATTTTAAATTCTGAAAATTCAAAGAAGGCAGACCGTCAAACGGTCTGTTTTCGCGTAGTGACCGGGCACACTAGTGTCCCATTAAAATTGGGACGTTATTAATATTAAACAAATTTGTCTCATTAAGCCTAAAACGTTCTTTGTCATTTTGAAATTTAGTTCTCTCAAAGAGGCCTCGAAGATGAGTTTTATCAGTCAATGATATACTCAGTATTTGCAAAACCTCGTAAGTACTTCTTTCAAGATTCATGTTTTTCTGGACAATTGCTACCAAGCAGTAGGTACATATAGCAATGTAAATCTGGATACGAACCGCATTTTCAGTAGTACCCCAGAATTTTTTGATTTTCAGATGTTGCTTTAGCCATTTAAAGAATAGCTCGACTTGCCAGCGGTTCTTATAAAGTTCAGCAACTTGAAGAGCAGAAATGTGCATTGCATTGGTTAAGAATGCAAACTCACGCTTTTGTTCTTCATCCCAATATCTGACCATTCGAAGACGTTCTGGATAATATTGCCTGGGATAAAAACCAGTCAATTCAATCGTTACATCTGAAAGTACGTTCTTGGGCATTCTTCGTTTCCATTTGATTATCTTGTATTGAAGATTCTTCTTTGCTCTGACAACGAAGAAGGCATCTATCCGATGAATCCTGTACAACATCTTGAAGTGATTATATGCACGATCAAATATGTAATATGATCCTGATTCATAAGGAATTTCTTTCATTGCCGTAGAGTCGTGTACCGAAGCTTCAGTAATATGAAAGAATGCTGGGATTTGTGTTTCTACATCGTATAATGTATGCACTTTGATTCCGCCTTTTTTCTTGCGGAACTTCGCCCACCAGAATACAGAAAGGCACAGGTCAATCGTTGTTGAATCAAAAGCGTAGACATTGCCATCAAGCTTGAAGAAGTCAGAAACTCGTTTCTGCCTGGCTTCGTTAACCAGATAGTAAGCATATTCTTCAAAGATGCGACAGTCTCTGTCTTGATTAGCTCTGGCTAAGGATGATTTTGAAACATTCTTGCCTAAACCCAAATGATAAGATTTGGAATGATGAGCATCAATTGCAACAATCAAATCTCTCAGGCTTTCACGATTTGATAATTGCCCGAACATCAGAGCAAGCAATTGATTCCAACAAGTGAAATGCTTCACGTATTTGTCACCGTCATACTTGCGAACGATGTAGTTGAACTTATTCCTATCCAGGAACGATGCTAACTGAGCAAAAACGTATTTATCCTTATGCATTTGCTAATCTGTTAATGAATAGCGAAAATGCAAATTGAAATCCGTTTAATCGGTAAAAGCCTGTAACAAACTAAAT
>JAEWME010000430.1 GCA_023393265.1 Bacteroidota bacterium
CGGCGAAAAGATCACCGTGCTGCATTTGCTTTGCATGGTTTTGATCCTTTCAGGCGTTTACCTGATCAGCCGCAAAGGCCGCAAATAGCATTTGCGCCGTTCATCGCCTGCGCCGATCTTCCTGGACTGATCAACTCCCCGAAAACAGGCAAAAGACGAAAGCATTGATTCGTTTTCAATCGCCTGCAGGCGTCGAGCGACCCAACTTTCCGGACACCGAACCGCGCTTACAGGTATTTTTTGATGGTTCCCGAAAGTTCTTCGTAACTGATGGTTCCGGTAAGGCTCCACACTTTTTGCCCGCCCTTAAACAGGACAAATCCGGGGATCGAACCGACCTGATAAGCCGTGGCCAGGCTTTTGTTGGCATCCACATCCACCTTTTCAACCCGCGCCTTCCCTTTGAAATCGGCAGCCACGCGATCCACCACGGGGTTCATCGCCTTGCAGGGCGCGCACCAGGCCGCCTGAAAGTCGACCAGCACCAGTTTGTGGTCGGTCAGAATCTTTTTGAAACCCTGTTCGGTATAGGCCACCGCGTCGGTCTTCTCCGACTGGGCGCTTTTCTCGAGCGCGAATCCTCGTTGCACCCAGGGCATAATTCCGTGATCGAGCGTGACGATCTTCTTAAACCCCTGACGGCTCAGGTAAGCAGCCGCCGCATCGCTCCGGCTTCCCGACAGGCAGTAAATCAGCAAGGTTTTATCCTTCTGAAGTAAGTTTGTCCTCGACACAAAATCCGGCGACGAAATATCAATGTTGGTCGATCCCGCAATGTGTCCCCTCGAATATTCCCCGGGCGTTCGTACATCCAGAATCAGGGCATTGCCGGCTTTAACCAGTTCCTGGAACTTCACGGCGTCGACATTCTGCACCGGCTGGGCCATTGTTGCGCCCACGGCTGTTCCTAAAATGAACAACAAAAGAATAAGCTTTTTCATGATCAATTCCAAGTCTAAAATTATTGTTCCTTATGATCTTACAACAGCAACCTCATGCCTGAAAATCGTTTTCAATCTTCGCTTTCCCGCAATTGTGCGGCTTTTTTGTGAAACGATCGGCATAAAAAGATCACTTTATATACACAAATCTATATACATCGATATAACCCGACGAAGATAGAAAAAGTTCAGGCTTTGAAACCAAAAACCCCAACTGATCTTGGCTGAAAAAATGGAAGCCGACCCGAATGATTTCAGAAAATATCCGCCACACCGGTCTAACCTGTTCCGGGTTAAAAAACATGGAGTCGTCCTGCTTCTGTTTGTGTTTCGAAGATATCTCTTACATTTGCAAAAATTCTTTTTATTGTCCAATTGACAATAAGAAGCAAGCTCCCTGAACATTAACACCGTCAAAAACGAAGTATGAAGAGAAAAACGGAACGAATAAAAATCACGCTGGTGATTTGGGCGTGCATGGCCGGATTTGCCTTGCAGGCGCAGCCTGTGAAACCGGTGTACCTCGACGAAACACGACCGATTGAAGAACGGGTAAAAAATGCCCTTTCGCTGATGACGCTGGAGGAAAAGGTGGCCCTCTGCCACGCGCAGTCGAAATTCAGCAGCAAAGGGGTTGCCCGGCTGGGCATTCCCGAAGTGTGGATGAGCGACGGGCCTCACGGCGTGCGCGAAGAAATTTTGTGGGATAGCTGGGGCGAAGCGCACTGGACCAACGACTCGTGCACGGCCTTTCCGGCGCTTACCTGTCTGGCCGCCACCTGGAACCCCGAGATGGCTGCCATCTACGGAAAAGCCATCGGCGAGGAAGCCCGCTACCGCAACAAGTCGGTGCTGCTTGGTCCGGGTGTGAACATCTACCGCACCCCGATGAACGGCCGCAACTTCGAGTACATGGGCGAAGATCCGTACCTAGCCTCGCGCATGGTGGTTCCCTATATTCAGGAGGTACAGAAAAACGGCGTGGCAGCCTGCGTGAAACACTTTGCGCTGAACAACCAGGAGTTGTGGCGCGACCACATTAACGTGGAACTAAGCGACCGTGCCCTGCGCGAGATTTACCTGCCAGCCTTTAAAGCAGCCGTCACCGAAGGAAAATCGTGGGCCATCATGGGCGCCTATAACCAACTTCGCGGCGAGCATTGCTGCCACAACGATCTGCTGCTGAATAAAATCCTGAAAGGCGAATGGAAGTTCGACGGCACGGTGATTACCGACTGGGGCGGCGCACACGACACCAAACAGGCGGCCCTCAACGGCCTCGACATCGAAATGGGCACCGGCACCGACGGGCTCAGCAAATCGGTTAAAAATGCCTACGATTATTATTACCTGGCTACCCCTTTCCTGAAAGAACTGAAAGCCGGAACCATCCCCGAAAGCGTGGTGAACGACAAGGCAGCCCGCGTGCTGAGGCTGATTTTCCGCACGACGATGAATTCGAAACGCCCTTACGGAAGTCTTGCCACACCTGAACATGCACAGGTAGCCCGAAAGATTGCTGAAGAAGGAATCGTCCTGCTACGGAATGTTGACCATATTTTACCGCTCGATGGTGCCAATCTGAAAAAGATCGCGGTGATTGGCGAAAATGCCACCCGCATGATGACCGTTGGCGGCGGAAGTTCGAACCTGAAAGTGAAGAAAGAAGTTTCGCCACTGAGCGCCCTTCAGGCCAAATATGGCGATAAGATTGTGTACAGCATGGGTTACGCCTCCGGACCACCCATGTATGCACAGGCAATACCCAGCAAACTCAACGCCGACTCGCTGCGCCAGGCCGCCGTTCAGGCTGCCGAAGGAGCCGATGTGGTGCTGTTCATTGGCGGCCTCAACAAAAATTATTTGCAGGACTGCGAAGGCGGCGACCGTACCTCGTATAACCTGCCTTTTGGTCAGGACCGCGTCATCAGCGACATCCTGAAAGTGAACCGACACACGGTGGTGGTACTCGTTTCGGGTAATGCAGTGGCCATGCCCTGGCTCGACCGTGTGCAGGGCGTGGTGCAGGCCTGGTACCTGGGCTCCGAAGCCGGAAATGCACTCGTCAGTGTGCTTTCAGGAGAAGTGAACCCATCGGGCAAGCTGCCATTTACCTTCCCGGTTAACCTCACCGACTGCGGCGCTCATTCGTTCGACAAACTTTGCTACCCGGGCGACAGCATCCGCGAAGTGTATAAGGAAGATATTCTGGTAGGTTACCGCTGGTACGACACCAAAAACATCAAACCGCAATACTATTTCGGCTATGGCGAAAGCTACACCAGCTTCGAGCTTTCGAAACCGGTTTCTGACAATACCACGTACACCAAAACCGCTACCATCAACATGAGCGTGGATGTACAAAACACCGGCAAGGTAGCAGGCGCCGAAGTGGTTCAGTTGTATGTAACCCAGAAGAACGCACCTGTTTTGCGCCCAAGCAAGGAACTGAAAGGGTTTAAAAAAGTATTCCTGAAACCGGGAGAAAAGAAGACCATCTCCATCCCGGTGAAAGTTCAGGATTTGGCTTACTGGGACGAGAAAACATCGAACTGGAAAGTAGATGCAGGACAATACGATTTGAACCTGGCTACTTCGGCAGGCGACATCAAATTCACCGGCCCAATCACTGTCAAATAATACGGAAATCTATATCCGGCAAAGAAAAGCTGTCGGGAAAGTTTGGGTTTAGCCACACGGCAACCAGCTTTCCGGTCAGCTTTTTTTTTAACTCACCTTTTCTCCCGCTTTAAAAGGCTCAGGGGTGAGACTCCTTACCCCGACTCTCCAATAAATGCTCCCTTCGATAAGCTCAGGTAGCGAGGCTCTTTTGTCTTCGGACTCCGGTCTCCGGACTTTTCGTCGCATCTCCCTTCGACACGCTTCGCTGCTCAGGGAGCGCTAACTCCTGACTTCTGCCTTCTGCCTTCCTTCAATCACCTGACCATCAACCATTCCGATTCAGGAGCATGTGGAATTTTTAGGAAAACTGGGGATATAATTTCACAGTTTTGTATGAAAGGAACTCTTCTTTAATAAACCCCATACTTAAAATTTCCGGATAGAAAATCCCTTTTCGGCTACTGTTTTTCAGAAGCTTACAGCAGCACGAAATTTCCGGAGACTTTCAGCGGGCAAAAGTGGATCAATTTTTTCAATACAGAAAACCGGAAAACGAAGATTCACATTCATTCATCTTTAAAATTCAACGATATGAAAAATCTGATTCTTGTACTTGCAACAACCACATTCTTGTTTGTTGCAGCACCACTTCGGACCATCTCGGCACCGAAAACCACCGAAAAAGAAAACAAAACAACCGCCATTTCTCCGGAAGCTTATGCGGAAGTCGATGCGATGATCGTGCGACTGAATGAGATTAAGGCAATGGATTTTTCTACCCTCAACTCATCAGAGCGAAAAGAACTGCGCAAGGAAGTACGATCGATCGAAAAAGAACTTAAAAGTTTCAACGACCAAACTTATGTTGAAGCACATCACGGCGGAATTTATATGTCGATAGGCGCTGCTGTCCTCATTGCCCTGCTGCTTATCATTCTGCTCTAGCATTTGAACTACCAGACAAATGATTCCTGCAACAACTTTATTTCTTCAGGAAAAATCTGCGGCAGAGTCGTTTGCTATACCACCAAAACAATAAAACAAACATTCATTTAACGAAAGGAAAACGCCATGTTAGTAAAAGTAAAAACACTCAAAGGTTATAAGTTAAGCGCCATTGACGGCGAAATCGGTAAAGTGAAAGAATTCTATTTCGACGACAAATACTGGGCAGTTCGCTACCTGGTAGCCGATACCGGCGGCTGGCTGACAGGCCGGCGTGTGCTGATTTCTCCTTATGCGCTTGGATCAGTCGATACAGAGGCTGAACACATCAACGTTTCGCTGACTAAAAAGCAAATAGAAGAGAGCATGTCGCTCGAAAGTGACAAACCTGTTTCGCGACAATTTGAAGAAGCTTATTTCAGCAACTTCGGTTGGCCCGAGTACTGGACCGGTTCGATGATGTGGGGCCAGTATCCCTACGTGCTGCGCGATAACAAGGAATGGGCGATGCTTCAACGCACTGAAAGGACGTGGGACCCGCATTTGCGAAGTTCAAACGACGTAACGGGGCACAACATTCAGGCCATCAATGGCGAAATCGGACATGTGGAGGATTTCATTGTCGACGATGAAGCCTGGGGTATCCGCTACCTGATTATTGACACCAAAAACTGGTGGCCCGGCAAACAAGTCATCATCTCGCCTTTGTGGATCGACCGCGTAAGCTGGGATGAGAAAAAAGTTTTCGTCGATCTCTCCAAAGAATCGATTGAAGATTCGCCCGAATATTCGGATGAGATCCTGTTGACCAGGAATTACGAAAACGATCTGCACCGGCACTATCACAGGGATGTCTACTGGACTGGAGACAATCTGGATTAATGAGTCATTCATTTATAAAATTGAAACTACGATGGAAGCAAAATCACTCGCAATACAGGAACTCACTGAAACTGCCAGCGCGCTGATGGCGGATGGCAAAGGAATTCTGGCGATGGACGAAAGTACGCCTACCTGCAACAAACGCTTTGCCGCGATTGGCATCCCGCAAACGGAAGAGAAAAGACGCGACTACCGCGAAATGATTATCACCACTCCGGGTCTGAATGAGGGTATCAGCGGAGTGATTTTGTACGACGAAACAGCACGCCAGCACCTGTCTGATGGCACATCCTTCATTCAGGCGGTCACCAGTGCCGGGATTATCCCCGGCATTAAGGTGGACCGCGGCGCGAAGGACATGGCCGGATTTCCGGGTGAAAAAATCACCGAAGGACTCGATGGGCTGCGCGAGCGGCTGGATGAATATTACCGGATGGGACTGCGCTTTGCCAAATGGCGCGCAGTCATTTCCATCGGGTATAACACGCCGGGTGAGACCTGTATCGAATCGAATGCAGAGGCTTTGGCGCGATACGCGGCACTTTGCCAGGAAGTCGGATTGGTACCAATCGTTGAACCGGAAGTACTGATGGAAGGAGACCATTCCATTCAGGACTGTTTTCGGGTGACCGAAAAAGTATTGCACACGGTTTTCAGTCATCTCTTTGCGCATAAAGTTCAGCCCGAAGGAATGATCCTGAAGCCTGGCATGGTACTTCCCGGGCTGGATTGTCCGGCACAGATGGCCATTGAAGACATCGGTGAGGCCACCGTAGAATGTCTGCTCAGGACTGTGCCTGCCGCTGTTCCGGGAATCGCCTTTCTATCAGGCGGACAACATGCCGACCTCGCTTCAGCGCGGTTAAGCTATATGAACCGTGAATTTGGTTCGAAACTTCCGTGGGCGCTGTCGTTTTCGTATGCCCGCGCTATTCAGCAACCCGCCCTAAAGATATGGGAAGGGGAAAATGCCAATGTGAAAACAGCACAACAGGCCCTTTATCACAGGGTCAAATGTAATCAGGCCGCCCGCCTCGGTAAATACGACGTTTCGATGGAGATGATATAGCGCGTCCTCGCTTATAACCTCAAAAAAAGATGTCATGAAAAAAACTAAGGTAAAAGTGAAATCTGTGAAACATGTCACACACGACGTGCTGCAGATCGAAACTAACAAACCAGAAAATCTGAAATTTACTCCCGGACAGGCAACAGAAATATCGATCGATAAAAGTGACTGGGCAGACGAAAAAAGACCGTTTACCTTCACTTCCCTGCCAACTGATAATTTTCTGCAGTTCACCATCAAAACTTATCCCTCGCACAAGGGAGTTACCAACGAACTGCTGAAACTGGAGCCCGGCGACGAATTGATTCTGCATGATGTTTTCGGCGCCATTGCCTACCAGGGTGAAGGACTTTTTATCGCTGGTGGTGCTGGTGTTACACCATTTATCAGCATTTTCAGAGATCTGAAACAACAAAAGGAAATTCGCGGCAACAAGCTCATTTTTGCCAACAAAACGAGCGCCGACATTATTCTTGCTCCTGAATTCGAAGAAATGCTGGGCGAAAACTTTATCAACATCCTGTCAGAAGAAAAAACAAGACGACATGCACACGGCCAGATTGACGAAGAATTCCTCAGGGCAAATATCACCGGTTTCAACCAGCAGTTTTACGTATGCGGGCCACCATCGATGATGGATGCCGTGCTGAAACAATTGGACAATCTGGGTGTTGCTAAAAAAGCGATAACAACAGAAGATCTGTAATTCAATTGTTATTACCTCGATCCAATTGCTCTTTTCGAACTGTCATTTCGAATAAATGACACGATGCACAGCCAGGCTTTCATATTTGCTCTTTTAAAATCAGGAATCATGGAATATCGAATCGAAAAAGATACGATGGGTGAAATTCACGTACCCGCAGATAAATATTGGGGAGCGCAAACACAACGTTCGCTGCTGAACTTTCGCATAGGCCCTGAAGGGTCAATGCCGATTGACGTCGTTCAGGCTTTCGGATACATCAAGAAAGCTGCAGCAATAGTCAACCATAATTTCGGTCTATTGCCTTCCTATAAGATGAAAGCTATTTCATTGGTTTGTGACGAAATTACGGAAGGTCATCTTAACGACCAGTTTCCGTTGGTTGTATGGCAAACCGGATCGGGAACCCACACCAATATGAATTGCAATGAGGTGATCTCCAACCGGGCGCATGTAATGCTGGGAAACAAGCTGGGAGAAGGAACTCCCGCTATTCACCCGAACGACGATGTAAACATGTCGCAGTCATCTAACGACACCTTCCCCACAGCGATGCACATTGCTGCTTACCGGATGATAGACCGGTATACTATTCCATCAATAAAAATATTAAGAAACACACTGGATTTCAAAGCAGAATCGATGGCCGGAATCGTGAAAACAGGGCGTACACACCTGATGGACGCCACCCCCATCAGACTTGGTCAGGAACTTTCAGGATATGTTTCACAATTGTCGCATGGATTAAGAGCATTGGAAAATAGTCTGCTTCATCTCTCGGAACTTGCCATTGGCGGAACCGCTGTTGGCACCGGGCTAAATTCTCCGGAAGGTTTTGACAGGGAGGTGGCAGCAATCATTGCCAATTTAACCGGGCTGCCCTTTGTTTCGGCAGAAAATAAATTTGAAGCCCTCGCCGCCAACGACGCGATAGTTGAAGCTCATAATGCACTCAAACAAGTAGCGGTAAGTCTGATGAAAATAGCAAATGACATACGGTTACTGGCCTCCGGACCTCGCACCGGAATTGGTGAAATTATTATTCCAGCCAATGAACCCGGATCTTCTATTATGCCCGGAAAAGTTAACCCTACGCAAGTAGAAGCGCTCACGATGGTTTGCGCACAAGTGATTGGTAATGACACAACAATTTCGTTTTCAGGAGCAAGCGGGCAACTGGAATTAAATACCTATAAACCGGTAATGATTTATGCGTTTCTACAGTCGGCATCGCTTATTGCTGATGCCTGCATGTCATTCACGAACAATTGTATTGCAGGCATTGAACCAAACAATGAACAGATCAACAAAAATATCAGCCAGTCTTTAATGCTGGTAACCGCACTTAGTCCGCACATTGGATATGAAAATGCAGCACGAATTGCAAAAAAGGCTTTTTCGCAGAATAAAAGTTTACGGGAAGCAGCAATCGAGTCGGAATTGGTTAATTCGGCGCAGTTTGACGATTGGGTTGTTCCCGAAAAGATGACACGGCCTGAGAAGTCTGATCGCATTGGCCGTGGACAATCAAAATCATAAAATTTAGTGAAACTTGAAAAACCAGGCAATATGGAAAACATCAACTCCAAACCTTATCTGCTCTCCCGGAGACTCGATAACTATTTCACCGGCGTTTATCAGGCCTACCTGTTTGTGATCCGCTTCTTTAAGGAAACATTTAAAAAGCCTTTTCACCTGAGCGAAACCATCAACCAGTGTTTTGAAATCGGACTTCGGTCGCTGGCCCTGATTTCGCTTACCGGATTTATTGTGGGCATCGTATTTACCAAACAGTCGCGGCCTTCGCTCGAAGATTTTGGCGCTACCTCGTGGCTTCCTTCCCTCATCGGAATTGCCGTGATTAAAGCACTGGGGCCGCTTGTCACCGCCCTGATATGCGCCGGGAAAGTAGGTTCGAGTATCGGCGCCGAACTGGGTTCGATGAAAGTAACCGAGCAAATCGACGCCATGGAAGTTTCGGCTGTCAATCCATACAAATACCTGGTATCGACACGGGTTCTGGCTACCACCATTACCATTCCGCTGCTTACGTTTTACTGCATTTTTGTCGGCCTGTTCGGGTCGTATATCAACGTGCACGCCGAAGAAACCAGCAGCATGGTAGCTTTCTATCAAAACGCTTTTTCAACCATCACCTTCGTCGATATTTTCACGTCAATCACCAAATCGGTTGTCTACGGATTTACCATTGGAATCATCGGAACCTACAAAGGATTTCATGCCTCGCAGGGAACGCGGGGTGTGGGTAAAGCAGCCAATCAGGCAGTTGTACTTGCCATGTTCCTGATTTTTATAGAAGAAGTTATCATCGTTCAGATTGCAAACTGGATAAGATATTTTTAGCGATGGAGAACACTGAAAAACATACGATCAACTACGAAAAAGAAGTGATTTCGATCCGGGAAGTCTTCAAGTCGTTTGGCGACCTGGATGTCCTGAAAGGAATCAACTTTAACCTGTTCGAAGGCGAGAACGTTGCCGTGCTGGGAAAATCGGGTACCGGAAAATCGGTACTCATCAAAATCATTGTCGGCTTACTGAAACCCGATTCAGGAGAAGTAAAGGTACTGGGCCAACACGTCGATCAGCTCAGCCGAAAAGAACTGGACGAACTGAGACTCCGGATTGGCTTTTCTTTCCAGAACAGCGCCCTGTACGACAGCATGAACGTATATCAGAACCTGGCATTTCCGCTCACCATGAATTTTAGTCACCTCAGCAAAAAAGAAGTTGACCAGTCGGTAGAAGAAGTACTGGAGGCTGTCGGGCTGGCCGACAAAATCAGGCAAATGCCTTCTGACTTATCAGGAGGGCAACGCAAACGAATCGGGATTGCCCGAACACTGATTCTCAAGCCTGAAATCATGCTTTACGATGAACCAACTTCGGGGCTCGATCCATTGACAAGCGAAGAAATCATCGAATTGATCAGGGAAGTTCAGGTAAAATACAATACCAGTTCCATCATCATCACCCACGACCTCACCTGCGCCAAACAAACAGCCAACCGGATTGCCATGATGTTCGACGGAAAATTCCTGCGCATCGGCCTTTTCGATGAGGTGTTTGCTTCGGACGATGAACGTATTAAAGGATTTTTTAACTACAATTTCATTGAATAAGCCATGGACGAATCACAGAAAAAACATAAGGTAATTGTCGGCGTTTTTGTATTCATCGGATTACTGTTCCTGCTCGGAGGAATTCTTCTGGTGGGAAACCTGCGCGACACTTTCAATCAGAAAATGCAACTGGTATCGCGCTTCGACGATGTGAACGGATTGCAGCAGGGAAACAACATCTGGTATTCTGGAGTCAAAATCGGAACAGTTGGTGACATGCGTTTCTTCGGAAAGTCGCAGGTTGAGGTCGTTTTGAACATCAAAACAAGTTCCCGTAAGTACATCAGAAAAGACGCCAAAGTGAAGATTGGAAGCGACGGGCTTATCGGTAACAAAATTCTGGTGATTTACGGCGGAACCGACCAATTCCCGATGGTAGATGAAGGCGACACACTTTCCGTGGAAAAAACATTTTCGTCCGAAGATGTCCTCAACACGCTACAGCACAACAACGAAAACATCCTCGACATTACGAACAACCTCAAAACCATTACCGATCAGTTATCATCAGGGCGCGGAACCGTCGGAAAATTACTACAGGACAGCTCGGCTTACATGAACCTGAACGCGATGCTGATTTCACTTCATTCGGCTTCGGACAGCGCACAGAGACTGATTGGTTCGCTTAGCCAATTCAGCCAGGGGCTAAACAAAAAAGGCACGCTCATCAACGAGTTGACAAGCGACACAGTCACTTTCAGGTCTATCAAAGCATCGGTTGGTAAACTGCAGGAGATAACCGATACGGCTGCCGTCTTCCTCTCCGGACTAAAAGAAACAGCCAATAATCCAAATACCATGCTGGGCGTGATGATTCACGATGAAACCGCAGGCTCACGGATGAAAGAAATGATCAAAAACCTGGAAAGCAGTTCAGTCAAACTCGATGAAGACCTCGAAGCGGTACAGCACAATTTTCTGCTTCGAGGCTATTTCAGGAAAAAAGCAAAAGATCAGGAAAAACAAACACAGGAAAAATAATACATCATTTCAAAAAAACAGCAGCCATGAAAAAAAAGAAAAACTGGTTTGAGAATTTCGCATCGAAAGCAACCAAAGCCACAGGAAGCAATTATGCTTTTATTATTGCATGCTCAACCATTGTTGTATGGCTGGTAACCGGCCCGATTTTCAATTATTCAGACACGTGGCAGTTGATTATCAACACCGGGACAACCATCGTGACATTCCTGATGGTCTTCCTCATTCAGAAAACGCAAAACAGGGACGGGATAGCCATGCAGGTAAAGCTAAATGAATTGGTTGCGGCCGACGAACGTGCCAGCAACCGGATTATCAACGTTGAGGATTTGAGCGAAGAAGAACTCGAATGGCTCGAAAAATATTACCGGAAACTGGCTGAGCAAACCAAAAGACAGCACGACATCAAAACATCGCATTCAATCGCAGATGCGTCAAAAACCATTGAGAAAGCGAAGCCTGAGGAAAAGAAACCCAAGCCACGAGTAAAAAAACGAACAGCGACGGCCAAATAAGAAAGGTGCTCCCTTCGACAAGTTCAGGGAGCGCCAGCTTCTTTCTTCCAGTTTCCAACTTCTCTTTAGAAATCAATATCATACAAACCTTTGGAATCTACTTCAAATTGCTTTACACTGATGTCAGTCATCGGATGCTTGATTAACTGGTTCAGCAATTCGGGGCTGACGGTTGCCGAATGCGAACCGGCCATGCTGGTACGGTAAATCTGGTCGACAGTTTTAAAGCTGGCAGCCAGCACCTTGCCATTTAACCCATATTCCTGAATGTTCTGAACAATGTCGGCAACTACTTCGATGCCGTGCGACGAAATGTTGTCGAGTCGGCTCACGTAGGGAGCTACAAAATCGGCACCTGCCTTCATGGCAACCAAAGCCTGCTGCTGCGTAAAAATAGCTGTCGCAGTTACGTTAATGCCCGCATCCTTCAATGTGCGCATGGCTTTGTAACCTTCAGTTGTTACCGGGATTTTGGCAAAAAAATTATCGCCGAAATCGAAATAGGTACGGTATTTTTTAGCTTCGCGAACCATATCGTCGGCTATCGACGAAATAACCTGAACGTGAACCATTCCGTTTCCAACCAGCTCCTGGATGCCTTCGATGGCAACAGAGAGTTTATAGCCTGACTGAAGTAAAATGGTGGGATTTGTTGTTACGCCTTCCAGCGGGAAAAAAGTATACAGCTTCCGGAGTTCTTCCAGGTTGGCTGTGTCGGCCATATAGATCATAGTCTTGTTTCTATTTGATTATGGGCGCAAAGATAGGTGCCATCGACCAGCTTCTGAAAAAAAGACAGGAGATTTTAGATAACAGACAAAAGACTTAAAATAAGAAATCGCAGAAACCTTCGCTTAACCGGAAATCCTAACGAACAAAAGTCTAAAATCTATCATCTAATATCTTTTCGTCTAGCTCTTAAGCAAATACTCTTCAGCCTCAACCGACCAAAGTCCCTGATGACGATCGCAAATTTCAGCCAGTTTGGCAAACAACAGATCAGTTTTACCTTTTTCGGAAAATTCAGCAATTGGTGTCAAAGGCATTTCAAGATGCGTGTAAATCAACTTTTTACCACCCGGAATATGCGGCAAATCCAGTGTGGTTTCAGCTACGGCATTCAACCCGCCGATGTGCGTAACCAGTCCCGCGGGATCAAGTCCGGCAGACATTACTTCCAGCGCTTCTTTCATGTCGTCGGTGTTTCCGCCTGAAGTTCCCACCAGATGGGTATAGGCGTAGTGCACATTATAGAAATTCATTTTTGCCTGAAGGTTTTGGTCCGACGGGCCTGCAAAGAAATTCAGACAGCCGTCGAAAGCCAGGATGGCATCGCCCTGCTCGATAACCGGAGCAACAGGCGCAAAAACAAAAACATCCTCGTACCCGGTTCCTCCTGAAAGTTCTTTCAGCCTGGCAACCGGATCGTCAATTTTGGTATTCAGGTAAATCAATTCTATACCGCGTTGGGCAGCTTCTTCAACGGTGTAAATAGAAGCGGCCCGATCTAAACGGGTTTGATCTATGTCTGTTACCACACACAACTTCGGTTTGCGGTCGGCCCGATGAATGACGTAATTGATGGCTGCCAGTCCCATTGGGCCAACACCAGCTAAAATCGCCATTTTACCACCGGCTACAATTTCCATTTTATGAACGTATGACCCGGGCGTTGTGTGGTAGTTGGCGTGCATGGCTCCAATGACGCACGAGAGCGGCTCAGCCAGCGATGCCGGATAAAAGCCGGGACCATCGTACGCCAGCAAACAATCCTGCACGAGCACATCTTTGGGGATGATCACATAAGTGGCATCGCCGCCGATGTATTGATACGAATAGCCTGGCGCGCTAAGTACACCTACCGGACCATCTTTGTAATAAATAGCCGGCTGGATGGAGAATTTCTGTCCGGCTTTAAATTTGTGTTTCCAGTTATCGCCAATTTCCACCAATTCACCTGCAAACTCGTGCCCGATTATGATTGGCTTTTCAGCAACATCGGCAGGAATTCGCTTGTGATCGGTTCCCTGTTTGGCCGCTTTATACGACGACATACAAATGCTGTCGGAAACAACTTTTGCCAGAATCTCGTCGGCTGTAATGGCCGGAAGTTCAAACTCCTCCAATCTCAAATCCTCTTTTCCGTATAAACGAACTGCTTTTGTTTTCATATTCTGTTTTGTTTTGCCACGAAGACGCTAAGACTCTAAGTTTTTTCACCCCTAAATCCCCTAAAGGGGACTTTGATTGCAATTCTATTTGCAATACTTCCATGTCATAGCCCCCTTCAGGGGGTTGGGGGTCTTTGGAGTCTTCGTGCCTTTGTGGTTATGTATCTACTAGTTCAACATATTTTGTCCGCCGGTAACAGGTACAGCCTGCCCGGTTTCGTATTCCTGTTCGACGATGTAATAAACGGCGCGCATTACGTCGAGCGGGGTGCAGCCACGTTTGGCCGGAACCTGCGATACATAAAACTCCCGGACATCCTCAATGGTTTTGGCTCCAGGAACTTTACCAGCTTTCAGATACTGAACGAACAACCCTTTTTCGGGGTCGGCCCACAGCGGCCCGTCGTAGAAATTACCCGGACAAACAGAATTTACTTTAATTTTGAACGGCATCAGTTCCATGGCAAACGACTGCGTGAGGCCAATCCCGCCAA
>JAEWME010000094.1 GCA_023393265.1 Bacteroidota bacterium
ATGCAAACCAGCTTCACCTTGTGTTCCTCTGTTTTTGTCCAGTTTACTTCCCCAAAATCCATTTTGGTTCCTGAAATCCGGGCATTGATGGTGGCGACCTTAACACCATCCAAATAAGCATCAAAGATTGGCAGGTCTTCGCCTCCCGACCAGATATTGGCGCTCACGGCATAATGCCCTTTCATAACTTTCGGCGTCGTAATCTCAATCCACCAATAACCAAGCATAGAAAGACAGTCGTAATTTAAAATTGCCGTACGACCATGATTAATTTTGTAGTAATACAGCAAATAGTCGCCCTGGTATTTGATCTTTTCAAATTGAGTCAAACCAACATCACCACCCCATTTCTTATAATATTTCCCGATGCAGTCTTCCTGCTGAAGGTCGAAATAATCAGTCGTTTCATAAGTAATAATAGCGGGTTCAGGGTCGGTCACCGGCAATATATCATTGATGGTGTGTATAGCCCCGTTTTTCGAAGGAATATTACACTGCGGAATGTTAAACCCGGTGTACTTGCCGGTTTCTGATTTCAGATTTATTTTATAGTCATCTGAAATCGTCATCGAAATGTTGTTATCATGAGACAAAATAGGATAAATACCTGATTTAAAATCAGATAGAAAATAACTACCTGTCAGACAATGGTATTCAACAAAACGATAGAATGGATTTTCGATGAAAGTTGGATCGTCAGACTTGCTGGCACCACACCAGGTGATCAGATCATCAATAGAATTGATACCATATCGTCGAAATGTAGTATCGGCAACAGCAAAGAGCGTAAAACGGGTTCGCGCATTTTTGTTCCCGAATTTAAAACTGATCGTTTGCAAAGTATCCTTGATTCCTGTAAGGCGAAGTCCTTCGGCAAAAATCTTATAAGAGGGATTTTCCGAAATAACTGTATAAGCATCTTTCGAAACCGGATCAATCGTATGATCGATGATATGAATCAATCCGTTTGCTGTTCTTATATCTCTCTTTATAATTTTGGCGATCTTATTTACGATGATGTCCGAACCTTCAAATTCGGTAACCAGATAGTCTCCAATGGCATTGGTATCTCTCACTGCACCAAGGCCTATATCGCTAGATCCTATCTCGGCTCCGATGATATGATTGCGTACCAGCCGAACCTGAAAATCATGATCAAGTTCTTCCAGAGAACTTACATTTTTTTCCTGGTAATAGGCTTTCATCGCATCGTCGTTGGGTAACATCACGGTAAAAGGCCCGCGAACATTAAGCAATGGCTCAAGTCCAGTTAGTTGGACCAGCTTTGCAAACTCCGAGAATTGATCTGTCGTGGCGATATAATCGCCTATAGTCTGTTCTTCCGATTTAACCTTCCACTCCCGGGCATCCTGAGCACAGTAAGTAAAAATAAAACTGGAAAAAAGCAGAAATAAAACAGCAGTCTTTACCCTGCTGAAATCTCTTGAAATGGGAAAAACTCGCATTAGTTAGGTTTTATTAAAGTTATTTAGTTAAGAGTATAAGGTTGCTAAAGAAAAAATTCAGCCTTTAAATGTAATAAACAATTTGGGTAATTATTCTAGAATAAGCGTTTTTTTCCTTACTATAAAAAAATCTAATTAACAAAAAACTAAAATTAATTATTTGTTAGCAGAATAAGCGTTCACATAACATTTATTCGAGAAAATACATCCATTGTTTAGGGATTTATGACACTAAAAGGCACAAAAAAGCCCGGATTTTTTCTATTTTTTAGTTAAAAGAGTCGCTTAAAACCGATCAGTTCTTTCACCTCGGCAAGGGTCTTCTGTGCCGATTCACGGGCCCGCTCAGCGCCCTGTCGGGCAACCTTAGCCAGGTATGTTTCGTCTTTCAGGATTTCGATGATGCGTTCGCGAATGGGCGAGGTATAATTGATGATGTCTTCGGCCAGTTGCTTTTTAAGGTCACCATAGCGAATGCTGCAATCGTTGTAGGCAGCATCGAAATGAGCAACCACATCGGGGGTTGAAACAATTTTCAATAAAGTGAAAAGGTTTTCAACGGGTTCTGCTTTTTGGCTATTCTGCTCAGTTGGGCCTGCATCGGTAACTGCACGCATCACTTTCTTGCGAATATCTTTCGGGTCTTCGTAGAGGAAAATGCCATTCCCTTCCGATTTACCCATTTTGCCGCTACCGTCAAGCCCAGGCACTTTAATCATGTCTTTCCCATCGAAGGTGAAAGGCTGTGGTAACGGGAACAATTCGCAGTTATACATGCGATTGAAACGTCCGGCAAATTTACGTGCCATCTCCAGGTTTTGCTCCTGATCTTTTCCAACCGGTACAAATTGTGCTTTGTGAATGATAATGTCGGCTGCCATTAAAACCGGGTAAGTTAATAATCCGGCATTAACATTTTCAGGCTGTTTCCTTGCTTTTTCCTTAAACGAAGTAGTTCGTTCCAATTCCCCCAAATAAGCATTCATATTCAGGAAAGCGTACAATTCCGACACTTCAGGAACATCGCTCTGAATGAAGATTGTAGCTTTCTCCGGATCGATTCCGCATGCCAGGTATTCGGCTAAAACCTGCTTCACCCCAGCCTGAAGATTTTCGGGTGTCGGGTGCGTGGTTAGCGAATGAATATCGGCAATGAAGAAATAGCAGTTATAACTTTCCTGCATTTTAATGAAACTACGAACGGCCCCGAAATAGTTTCCGAGGTGCAGGTTTCCGGTCGGCCTGATGCCGCTGACAACTATCTGTTTGCTCATGATTATCAATCTAAAAATGGCCAGCAAAAATACATGAAATGAGCATGAATAGCAATAACATCAAGTAAAATGATGGTTTACAACACGTACTCTTTTTCAGAAGAAATTCGAAATACAAAAAAAATACACCAACTTTACAACGATCATTAACCCATTAGCAACATGGCTCTTAGCAACCTGGAACGACTAATTAAACTGGCAGACGAAGTGTTTTCGGTGAAAAGCGACCCGACCCAACTCGATGTTAATCAGGAGGTATTGGCCCGATTGAAAGAAATTCATCCGGCAACCATTTCAGAATACAACGACGGCAACGGACCAATCGCATGGGTGCTGATCATACCAACCACAACCGAGCTGATGAACCAATTTGTTTCAGCAAAAATCACCGAAAAAGAGCTTTTTGAACTGACCCCCACAGGCATTGCCTATGAAGCGGTTTACCTCTGCTCGGCACTGGTTCTGGAAGAATATCGACGCAAAGGCATCACAAAGAAACTAGCGTTGAGAGCCATCGAAAAAATGAAACTTCAGTATCCGCTGAAAGCTGCTTTTGTTTGGGCATTCAGCCACGAAGGCGACTTAGCTGCCGAGACCATCTCCTGGCTTTCGGGATTGCCCTTGCACAAAAGATTAAAGTAAATACGCTCCATTTTAAAATAATAAACCTACCCTGAAATGAAAAAAAAGTTATTTATTACCTTCTCCCTGGTAGCGCTCATTTCGCTGAGCTACGCACAAACCGACACCGACTGTAACCGGGATGTAAAAGATAAACGTGGCAAAATGAAACCCTGGACTTCAGGAGCCCATGAAACCGGAAAGTATCGAAATGTATTTCTGGAAGCCGGCTACAAGCAAGCCGATATTGATGCCAAATTAAAGCAAGCCTATTCAGATGTTTTTGAGGGACCAAACCGCATTTACTTCGAAGTAGGCGACTCGATGGCCTACGTTTCGGACCTGAAGAACCACGACTGCCGGACCGAAGGACTTTCCTACGGCTTAATGGTGGCCGTGCAACTTGATAAAAAAGAGGTGTTCGACCGCCTTTGGCGCTGGACAAAAAAATACATGCAACACCAGGGCGGGCCGCGCGATGCTTACTTTGCGTGGAGTGTAAACAACGAAACATTTAAGCAGAATTCGCCCGGTTCGGCTTCGGATGGCGAACTATATTTCATCACAGCTTTGCTTTTTGCATCGAACCGCTGGGGAAACGACATGGGCATCGACTATTATGCCGAAGCACGCCGAATTTTGGATGCGATGTGGAGCAAAGATGGAACAGCCGGAGTGACCAATATACTGAATACCGAACACAAGCAAATTACTTTTGTGCCCGATCGTGGTGGCTACAACTGGACCGATCCGTCGTACCACCTTCCGGCATTTTATGAAGTGTGGGCCGAATACGCCAAAGACGGACATGAACAGTTTTACCGCGATTGTGCCGACACGGCCCGCATTTACCTGCACCGTGCCTGCAACCGGCCCAATGCCCTGAATTCGGATTATTCTGAGTTTAGCGGAGCACCCCGCAATTTCTGGCGCATGAAACCAGCATTCCGATACGACTCATGGCGCGTTCCGATGAACATTGCCATGGACTATTCGTGGTATAATAAAGATGCAGAATGGCAGGAGGACTATGGCAAGCGGTTCCAAAATTTCCTGTTCTGCAGAGGAATCAACACATTTGAAGACCAGTTTATGCTCGATGGATCGTTACCCGTTCAGGAGGAAATACTCGGAGCCGGAGGATTCAAAAAACTGCGGCATTCGCTCGGACTGGTTTCCACCTCGGCCGCTGCTTCCATCATGGGAACCCAGGCCAAAAGCTGGCAGTTTGTTGATGCCATCTGGAATGCCAAACTGGAACCGTACGACGACGGCTACTTCGATCCGTATTTTGACGGTCTGCTCTACCTGTTCAGCTTGATGCACCTCAGCGGAAACTACCGGATCATTACTCCTGGGATGAAATAACTTAATCACAAAATGGAACTGACGGCAAAGGGTAAGCTTTAGTACTGAAGTAAAAAAATCCTTTGCCGTTGGTTTTAATCGACGGAATCAAATAAGGAATCACTTTAAAACCACCTCTTTCCCCATTTCTGATCTTCCGGTTTCACCGAGCGCTTCAATCGCGAAATAGTAGGTTGTTCCTTTGTCCATTCCGCGGAAATTGTAACTGGTTTCGCCATTTACAGTGATGCAGTTGTAGCGTTTGCCAGGCGAAACTCCGTACCAGATGTTGTAGCCGTAGGCTCCTTTCGAAGGACTCCAATTAATTTGCGCGTCACGCTGATCGGTTTTCGAGCGGTTAACACTAAAATTGCTGACTGCGGAGGGCTTTTCTCCTTTTGCCAGTCCGAATACCCGAAAATCGCTGATGGCAAACGAACCAGTCGGCATGTGCAGGTTTTCAATTTTCAGGAAACGGGTTGTCACCGGCTTTTTCAATTCCACATAATCGTGCGGCACATCCAGGTCATTTTCGCTTTTATCAATCAGCAAGGTCCAGTTTTTGCCATCGGCCGACTGATAAATTCGGTATTGGTGGTACAAATCCATCGCACGATTGTACTGCACAGCTTTGTACTCGTAATAATTGACCTGCAGCGCATGAACTTCCTTCATACCGCCCAAATCCATTTGCAGCCATTCGCCCGGATCGCCGGTCTGAGCGGCCCAGTATGTACGAATATTTTCGTC
>JAEWME010000200.1 GCA_023393265.1 Bacteroidota bacterium
CTTGTTGCTCAAAAAGCATGGATGTATGCCAAAGGGATGCAAGATGCGGGCGTTATTGCTGTAGCCAAACATTTTCCGGGGCATGGAGACACGAAAGCCGACTCTCATTACGATTTACCGGTGATCAGCAGATCGAAGAATGCACTCGATTCGGTGGAACTGGTTCCTTTCAGGTATCTTATTTCTAGAGGAATCGCGGCTGTAATGACTGGCCATTTGCAGGTTCCGGCACTCGAGTCCAATGATAAGCTCCCGGCTACGCTTTCGTCAAAAATAATTGAAAATGGACTGAGAAAAGAGATGAATTTCAGTGGCCTTGTAATTACCGACGCTATGAACATGAAAGGGATTGCCAACCAATATTCATCAGCCGAATCGGCAGTAAAAGCTCTTAAGGCAGGAAACGACATGCTCGAAATAATGCCGCGCCTCGATCGGGCTGTTGATGCAGTTATTCAGGCAGTTAAATCAGGAGAAATCTCGGAGAAACAAATTGACGAAAAATGCCGGAGGATTCTGGCAGCGAAGAAATGGCTGGGACTCGATAAAACGAAATTGGTTGCAACTCAAAACATATACGACGACCTGAACAAACCAAGGTATGAACTCACTAAAAGACAATTGCATGAACAATCGCTTACCGTTCTGAAAAACAACAGCGAAATACTGCCGCTACAGAACCTGGATACGCTGAAAATCGCCAGTGTGATGATTGGCACTGACAGACTTTCGCCTTTCCAGCAAATGATGGATAATTACACCGCGGTAGATCATTTCACCATCACTAAAAATGCAACAGCAGAAGAAACTGACCGCCTTGTTAATCAACTAAAGCCGTATAATTTCTTGCTGATCGGCATACAGGGCATGAGCATGTTTCCATACAAACGATTTGGAATAAGCGACCAGCAAATTAACATTTCGCAAAAGCTGAAAGACAAAAAATCAATTGTATGTTTCTTCGGAAATGCCTACGCACTTGCCAGTTTTCCAGCTTTCCTAAAAAGCGAAGCGCTTGTCATGGCCTATCAGGACGATCCGGCAGCACAGGAAATGGCGGCGCAACTCGTTTTTGGCGCAACCAATGCCAACGGGAAATTGCCGGTAAGTATCAATAATTCTTTTCCGGCAGGAACTGGTATAAAAATTCTATCGAATAAGCGACTTAAATACACGCTTCCTGAAGAAGTTGGCATCGACTCGAAGTTCCTTCAGGAGAAGGTGGATTCGATTGTCGGCGCAGGATTGAAAGCTAAAGCATTTCCCGGATGTCAGGTTATAATTGCAAAAAATGGCAAAGTAATCCTGAAAAAAAGCTACGGATTCTTGTCTTCCAACGGAAATGAACCTGTGGAAGACAACTCTATATATGATTTGGCTTCGGTAACCAAGGTAACAACCGGACTTCCGGCGCTAATGAAAATGTATGACGAAAAAAAGGTAAAACTCGATGCTCCTTTTTCAACTTATTTTCAGGAATTCCGAAAAACGAACAAAGCCGAAATGACACTCCGTGATGTACTCACACATCAAGCCAGGCTGCAAAGTTCCATCCCTTTTTGGCTTGAGCCGGGAAGCTTCACGCAATTGAGGAAAAACACGTTTCAAGATCAGCCTTCCGAAAAATACCAGGTTCGTGTTTCATCCAACCTTTATGCGCGAACCGATATGAAAGACGTGATTGTTCAGGATATTATAAAATCGCCATTGAAGGTAAAAAAGGAATTCGTGTATTCTGATTTGGGATTCAGCCTTTTCCCAACCGTAATCGAGCGCCTTACTAGACAGAATTTCCAGAACTATATGAATCAGGAATTTTACAAACCACTTGGCGCCATTACTAGTGGGTACAAACCATACGAACATTTTCCGGTCGATCAGATTGCGCCGACTGAAAACGACCAGTATTTCAGAAATGAACTTCTTCGCGGATATGTTCACGACGAACTGGCCGCACTGATGGGTGGTGTCTCCGGAAATGCGGGGCTTTTCAGTTCGGCCAACGATTTGGCAAAGGTAATGCAAATGTACCTCCAGATGGGATATTATGGAGGTAAACAATATATATCGGCTAAAACGGTGACCGAATTTACCAAATTGCAGTTGCCGGAAACCAACCATCGCTCGCTTGGTTTCGACAAGCCGAATCCGGGCATTCGCGGACAAAAAAATAAGTTTCCGGCAGCAGACGCCAGCCCTTCCAGCTATGGACATACCGGCTTTACCGGAACTTTTGTTTGGAACGACCCGGAAAATCAGCTTCTCTTTATCCTGCTAACCAACAGGGTAAATCCAACGCGCAGAAATTCAGAACTATCCAACCTGAGTATCAGGGGAAAAATGCACCAAGTTATTTATGATGCAATTAAGGAAGGAATCAAATAACTATTAAAAATTGTTAATTTCTTCGCTTTGAAATTTACCTCTCTGTAATCATTCTGTAACAGAAAATCGCTATTGATCAATCACTAAGAAGTCAACATTAAACTGTTAAATAGACCATCCTAAAGTCTGGCACGCAAAGCTGTCATTAAAACATAAACATTACCTCATTGTTATTAATTTATTAATTTTAACTTTAAGGGAGTTTTAAAAGCAAAAGAGTGTCAAACCATAAAAATTGAACGTCATGGAAAGAAGAATCACTTTTAACGAGCTTCGTCACATCAAAGACAGTTTACCTGCCGGTTCAATCCATCAGATTGCGCAGGAGTTTGGAATGGAAGTTGAAACCGTCAGGAATTATTTTGGGGGCGCGAACTATGAAAGAGGCAAGTCTGTTGGATTGCACATTGAACCGGGGCCCGATGGCGGTGTCGTATTGCTTGATGACACTGCAATTCTCGAAAGAGCTCAACAACTAATTTCTATGCATTAATTACTACTCTTATTTTATTTTTATAATGAACTGCTCTATATTATCTTTATGGAGCAGTTTTTTTATGCCTTATTTCAAACTAAACCAATCACAATGAAGTCACTAATCTTTATTTTCCTGACATTTTTAATCTGTTCCGGAACAAGAGCACAGAAGCCACTTTTCAATGGTAAAAATTTGAAAAACTGGGATATTTACCTGGGTTCGCCTATTAAGGGATTTGACGACCTCGCGGCAAAAGCCACACCCGAAAACACTTATCAGGTTATTGATTGCGACGGGCAGCCCATGATTCACATCTCAGGACAAATTAATGCCTCACTTGCAACGAAAAAAGAGTTTGAAAATTATCATCTCCACCTCGAATTTAAGTGGGGCGAGCAGGTTTACGGCACCCGAAACAGTGGACTGCTATACCACAGCTTCGGACCATTTGGAGCCGCCTTCGGCACATGGATGGCAACAATAGAGCACCAGTTAATGCACGGTAGTCTGGGCGACACTTACCTGATGGCAAACACCTATTGCGAATCAAAAACCATAGCAACCGACGACGGAAAAAATTACCTCTATTCGCCTGAAGGTATGTCAAGAGCTTTTGGCGAAAAAGATAACGGACGTTCTATAAAAAAAACAACTGATGCAGAAAAGCCACTCGGAGAATGGAACACCGTCGACTTATATTGTTTCGGACAAACTGCCATACATGTAGTTAATGGCAAAGTGGCGATGATCAACACGCATTGCTCCAAAACAGAGAATGGACAGAAAATACCGTTAACGAAAGGCAAAATACAATTACAGTCGGAAGGTGGCGAATTTTTCATCAGGAAAATAGAAATTGAAAAGATTAAAAGTGTTCCCGAGGAATTTCTAAAATAACAAAATATCGTTTAGAGTAAAGAATCGATCCAAAAGTCCATTGATCCAGTCATACTGAACTTGTTTCAGTATCTCAATGGATTAAATATCGGATCCCGAATTAAATTCGGGATAACGTTGTTTTTGAAGATATTGACTTGCCAGGCCGCTTCTTTATTTTCAGAAAAATATAAATCGAATGCCTCAAAAACAAAAGTCTGTTTCAATATGTTTCTATAAAACCCTGCCTTCATGTAATTGCCTCTGATTTTTGTACCATTAAACCGGGCTACTTTCCCTCAAGTATCTCTGCATCTCACAGCCGGAGCCTTTCCGGAGAAATTATCGTTGTGGTTTTATAAAATCTAAATGACGACATTTATGAGGCTGTTTTTACTTTTTTCCTTGATGGTTATTTTTACGTCGCAAATTTATGCTCAGGCTCCCGCATGGAAATGGGCCATAAGTGCATCGGGCGATGGCGACGACCAGGCTACTTCAATCGCAACTAGCACATTTGGTGATGCTTACATTGCAGGGTTCTTCACAAGCGACTCCATTGTTTTGGGTTCAACTGTCCTGAAAAATGCTTTACCAGAAAACGAGGATATTTTTCTGGCAAAATACGATGCAGAGGGAAATCTGCTTTGGGCTAGGCGAGCAGGAAACGAAATGAACGACAGAATCAACTCGATGACTGTCGACAAAGACAACAACCTGTATGTAACCGGATATTTTTATAGTCAGACAATCGTCTTTGGCGAGGATACTCTTCGCAACGCCGGAAATGTTGGCGATATATTTATCGTCAAGTATAGTCCTGAAGGAAAAGTCATTTGGGCACGGCGAGATGGCGGTACCGGACTGGAGATACCACACGCAATTTGCAGCGACGGTGCGTCCAATATCATTGTTGCGGGAAGATTCTCAAGCCTGTCGATGACAATTGGAAATACTACGCTCGTTCAATCGGGAAGCATGGATGTTTTTGTTTCCAAATATGATTCGGCAGGTCATGTGCTTTGGGCAAAAGGTGCAGGCGGAGGTAGCAACGACGAAGCAAATTCGGTAAGTACCGATTCAAGTGATAACATTTATATTTCAGGCTATTTTAATCAGAAAGCGACCTTCGGCGATTTCACGCTGAACACGCTTGGAAGCGCCGATGTTTTCGTGGCCAGTCTTGACGCTTCAGGAACAGTACTTTGGGCCAAAAGCGCCGGAGGAAACGGCGACGACCGGTCTACCGGTATATCGACAGACGAAGCGGGAAACAGCTACATTACCGGATATTTTGCCAGCCCCACGCTCCAAATCGGAACCTCGGCGCTGACCAATGTTGGAGGAAACAATTCATTTGTTTCCAAATTCGACAACGACGGCAATGTTGTCTGGGCGAAATCAGTGAACGGGACAACCAAAGCGCTGTCTATCGTTCAGCAAAACGGGCATATTTATGTGTGCGGGTTATTTTCATCGGGAATCCTTCATTTTGCTGCAACCGACATTGGAGTTCAAGGACATGGCGATTTACTACTTCTTGCCTACGACAGAGAAGGAAATGAGCAATGGCTTACCATGCAGGATTCAGGAGGCGGAAGCAACGAAACAGCCAATTCTATCGCCGTTGATCAACAGGGAAATATTTTCATCGCGGGATTTTTCGACAGCGATCCGCTCGTATTTGGCCCTTCTGTATTAAGTAACACACGAACTGGATTCGACCTGTTTCTGGCTGTACTTTCTTCTGAAACTTCGGGAGCCAAAAGACTGGAAAGAACCACTGACATCCAGGTTTATCCGAATCCTGCTGGAGAATATTTCTTTGTAAAAACGCCCAAAGACCAACCGGGCAACTGCGAATTCAGGCTGTACGACATCACAGGTTCACTCAGGTTTTCAAAAACAGTTGATTCTTCAGAGTATCACAACGGGCAGGTCAAATTAAGCCCGTTCCTTCCTGAAGGAGTTTATATGTTGCAGGTCCGCCTCAACCAGGCATTTGCAGGCACATCGAAAATAATCATCCGTTGATTGTCATTCGGAGTAAAAAATGGCCCTCGTTTTGAACTTTTGCTTTCATGGGTGTACTGAACAGAAAACTCAGTTTCACCATGAAAGAACAAAAGATAAACAATCTCGCCGGCTGGGGCGTGTTTGCCGTCTCGCTATCAGTTTACATTTCGACACTTGAACCAACAATCAGCCTTTGGGATTGCGGTGAATTTCTCACGTCAGCCTACAAACTGGAAATCAACCATTCGCCGGGAGCGCCACTTTTTATGTTGCTTGGCCGAATCTTCTCCCTCCTGAGTTTTGGCAATCCGGCAAAAGCGGCTTATGCCATCAATCTGGTTTCCGCTTTCGCCAGCGCCGGTACCATTTTGTTTCTTTTCTGGACAATCGTCTGG
>JAEWME010000238.1 GCA_023393265.1 Bacteroidota bacterium
GGTAAAAAACACCCAGGCTGACAGTCGACTTCAGGAGGTATAGAAAAAGGCTAATCATCGGGTTGATTTTTGGCGTTCTGCGCCTGACGGATTAGTTCCTGTATCTCTTCAATCGAAATTTTCTCCTCCTGCACAAACATCGAAACCACCGAGGCATATGACTTATTAAAGTACTTACCCACCATGTTTTTGATGGTGTTTTTGCTGAATTCTTCTTTCGAGATGACAGCAAAATAGCGGTGGGTATTTCCAAACTGCTCGTGACCTACAAAACCTTTTTCCTCCAGCGTGCGCACGATGGTTGAAATGGTGTTGTAATGCGGCTTTGGTTCTTCCAGAAAATCTATGATTTCTTTGACAAACAGCGCTCCTTTGTCCCAAAAGAGCTCCATGATTTCTTCTTCGCGATTGGTAAGGTGTTTCATCATTATAAAAGCTTTGATCAAATATAACTATATTTTTTAGTTATACAACTACAATAAATAGTTTTATTACTAAAATTTTTAGTTATTACTTCATAGAGCAAAAAAAAAAGCAGGAACCTTGGTTCCTGCTTCAACTATCCTAATGTTGAAAAGCTTTTAATTACGGCTCGAAGCAAATTTCGAAAGCAGTCGAAGCATTTCGAGGTACAGCCAGATGAGCGTCACCATCAGTCCAAATGCGCCATACCATTCCATGTATTGCGGTGCCTGAGCCTGTGCTCCCCGTTCGATCATGTCAAAATCGAGGATCAGGTTAAGGGCAGCAATGGCCACCACAAAAAGGCTGATTCCAATTGATAGCGGACTGCTATCGTAAAGGAATGAAATGTTTACGCCAAAAAGTCCGACAATAAAGCTGATGAAATAAACCAAAGCGATACCACCGGTAGCAGCAATCACAATCATTCTGAATTTTCCGGTGGCCCGAATGGTCCCGGAACGATAAAGCAGCAGCATAATGAAGAACACGCCGAAAGTGAGTGAAACGGCACGCATCACCAATCCGGGATACATGGCTTCGAAAAGCGCAGATATAGCTCCTAGGAACAGTCCTTCGAAAACTGCGTAGATCGGGGCGGTCATTGCGGCACGCCGGGGACTGAAAGTGGTAATGATGGCAGTGATAAATCCACCAATAGCGCCAACCATCGACCAGATCATGACGCCCTGCGGCAAAACACCAGGGTTGGCAGGATCGATGGCACCGAAAAATTTGCGCCAGGTAAAAGTTGCAGCAAAAATAACAATCAGCAACATCAGACCGGTTTTATTCATGGTTCCGTTAATGGTCATCACTCCATCGCTGGCTGTTGCATTTGCCCTGCTGAAAATATTTTTCCCGAAGACGGGATTCGATGATTTAGATAAATCCATATTTCAAAATTTAAATTTTCACTGTTTGAATAAAAACTATACCAAAATTAGCGACTCTTTGGCTCAGTCCTTCATTCTTTAAGTATTCTTAACAAAAGAATCCTGAATATATTCGCTTTTCAATTCTTCCAGAAGGAGGTTTGCAAACGCACCAAGTCCTTCTGCATCTGCACTTTTAAGGTTTTCGGTAAACGAAATAGCTTTTTCATTCATGGCTTTGCTTTTCTGTCCAAGCAAAATAAACGAACGATAGAAAGGCTGCCGCAGGTTGGTATCTTTGGCTAAAGGTGACAAAACGTCAAAAAAAGGATCGAACATCTCATCAATCTCTGACTTTTCGACCATTGCCAATCGCCCCATGAGGTGAAGGCCTGCATATCTGACCAGGTGTTTTTTGCCGCGGCACCATTCGAGCGACTTCACAAACGCAAACTTCGTCCTTGCCCACAACCAGGTATTCAGCGCTTCAATTACTTCTATAGTCTCGGAACTCTTGGTCCAGTAGTCCATCTGTTCTTCGGTTACTTCCTTCGGAACATCAAGCATGGCAGCCAGCATCATGGTTTCGCGCCATTGCTTATTCCATAGTTTCATTGCCAAAACATGGTTTGGCTCAAACTGCGCAGCGATTTGCCGCAGCGAAATGACAGAAGCGCCCCAGTTTATTTTGTAGTTCAGGCCTGCTTGTCTCATTTGCGCGGCGGTCTCGCCATTTTTGGCCAGCCTGATTTTTACCAGGATACTGCGAAAAATTCGTTCCTGTTCCGGATCGTCAATGATAAAATCCATGTTTCAACAAGTAAAAAGTAAAAAGGCAAAAGTAGAAAATCGTCAGTGCAAACCTGTCCTTCCGGTTTAATAAATCAAAAATTCGGTGACCACAAAAATTGAGGCTAAAATCAATGAATAAACCAGGTGTTGTCGGATGTCGAGGTACTCACCGGGCGAAATATGGAAGTTTTTCTTCACAAACACCATCAGGATCAGTTTTTCGAGAAGGTAGGCAGCAACCGTTCCATAAGCCACGCCGGGCAAACCCCACAACTGAACAAACCATAAACTTAGCGCGACATTCAGGATAATTTCAAAAAATGAAGTCCACATTATCTCGCGGGTTTTCCTCATACCTATCAGGATAGTTTGCGGAAACAAAAGCCTGCTAACAATCAGGAGCAAATAAATATTAAAGATGGTGGCACTACCCTCGAAGTTCACATTAAAAACCACCGGAAATGCCCAATGCGAAACCAGCATCATAGCTCCGGAAAGCGGGAAAAGCCATCCAGCCATTTTTACTGAATTGTGCCTTATCTTCTCAAGGCCGGGCTTAAGTCCTGTTGAATTGGCAAACTCAGGCAACATCGACGAACTGAATGCATTGGCAAGCAGCAGGACTAAAGGAAATTCCCGTGCGCCATATCGAAAAACTGCAAACGTGGCATCGTCGAAATACCCGGTAATAATAAATCCGTCGATGTATTGGCCCGAACCACTCAAAAGCATGGAAAAAATAAGCGGGTAAGCACATTTTAGATGCAAGCTAATAAACGGCAGATCGATGACGAAACGCGAATAGCGAAAGAGTAAAACCATCAGCCAGCCAAATCGAAAAACTGAACTCGCGACTAAACCAACAATACAGTATTCCATCGAAAAACCTGATAAAGCAGGAAGCACGACCAAAACAAACATCAGCGCGAAAGATGCGAACCCGTAAACGAGCATTTCCCTGCCGGCTTTTCGCACCAAATAAATATACTCGACGAGACTTGCCGGAGATGTAAAAAGCAAGTAAACAATTAAATACTGAAAAAAGGGAATTTCACTGCTCTTTGCAAAATGTCTGGTAATAAAAATTTCAAACAAAGCCAAACTTAAAGCGGTGAGCATTGCAAAGCCCGTGAGCAGCAAAAAAACATTGAAAAAAACCGGTGATTTGTCGCGCCCTGTCGTCTTTTCCGTCAATGGCAAAAAGCCCTGAATCAGCCCATTCAACCAGAAAAAACTAACGGCCCCAGCCAAAAACAAAAAAGTTTCGTACTGACCAATTACTGCCGTTTCGATTCCCGATTTGGCAAAGACAATGCCAATCAGGAAAAGGGTAGCAAACCGGATTAACTGGAAAATTTGAAGACCTGAGATTTGAGTAATACGAAAATTCACGGATTTTAGCCAAGATGATTTTGAAAATCAAAGCTACTAAAAAGCCTGCGAACGCGAAACAATGCGAAAAGACTTCGTTCAAATAACCAACAAACAACAATTATGAATGACAACCTTAATATTGCTGGCCATTTTCTAGACCAAATCGCAGGCTTCCGGCGGCATCCAGTGCCGCTCCATTCCTTCCCATTTGATATTGCAGCCTATTGGATTGGTAATCGGCACAGAAACTTTTTTTCCTGAAACAAGCTCAGTAAGCGTTCGTTCCAGATCGTTGACAGTCATTTTCGAAACGTCGCGAGGAGAATCAACTCCCCTACCCGTATAAACCAGTCGGCGCGCCTGATCGAACACATAAAAATGTGGTGTTTTCAATGCTCCGTATTCTTTTACTACCTCCTGATTTTCGTCGTGCAGGTAAACCCACGGAAATTTCTTTTCTTCCATGCGGCGTACCATATTTTCGAAACTGTCTTCGGCATATGTATTCGGACTGTTCGAGTTTATGGCAACAAACTGTACGCCGTGCGGCGCAAATGATTCGGCCGTTTCGCGGGTAATTTCGTCGCTTCCCAGCACATAAGGACAATGGTTACAGGTGAAAAATACCACGAGTATTTTGGCGTCAGAAAAATCATCGAGATTGTATATTTTGCCGTCAGTTCCCTTCAGTTTGAA
The DNA here is from genome assembly GCA_023393265.1 of Bacteroidota bacterium. Taxonomy (GTDB): domain Bacteria; phylum Bacteroidota; class Bacteroidia; order Bacteroidales; family Prolixibacteraceae; genus Aquipluma. The sequence continues at coordinate 4,200 of JAEWME010000238.1, forward strand.
GTGTGGTGCGCGGCTTCCGGTTTCAAGGGTATATGCCATAATAATTGAAGGATTGAAGGATTGAAGGATTGATTAACTGAATTTCAGATAGAACAAACCACGTCAGGAAATGATCACAAAAAAAATCGTTAACCCGCAATAATCCGGGCTAACGACTTCATGACACTATTAAAATACAAATACTTACAACAAATACTGAAGTCTAATCTTCTTCAGAATAAACAATGATTTTCTTGTTTTTCAGCACATTCACAATCACATCTACAATGTGGTCGTCGAGCATGGTTGAGTAGTTGAATATAAGGTCAAAATCGTTATTATCCAGCTTCCTCCCTGCCACATGCTCAACAAATAAATTTCGCTGGCGATCGATTTCAAGTACATAATCCTGTGCTTCGGCCCACGACATATTGCTTATTTGCATGATTCGGTTGATTCGCCATTCGAGCGGAGCCTGCAGTTTCACACTCAGCCGTTTCGGAACGTCCTGCGCAATAACGCTGGCAGCACGCCCAACAATAATATAATGGCCTTCATCGCAAATACTCCTGATCATAGCTTTCACCGTGTCAATCACCTGCTGGTCGTCGGCATCATAAACTTTCGAAACAGAAAATGCGCTTGTCACTTCGTGAATGCTCTGTTTAGCCTCGCCTAAAAATACATTTCTGATTTTCTCCGGATCCATTTCCAACTCACGGGCGGCCAGTTCAATAATTTCCTTGCTTACCCAGCGCCATTCAACGTCGGTTTTTGTTTCGGAGAGATAATTATACCCGGTCAGAATTTTCGACAACTTTGTTGCAATACGTTTGGCCGAGCATCCGCATTCGCGCGAAATGGTAACTACCGGTCCCGGATGATGCAGCTTTTCAGCAACATTATGCGCGCCTTGTTCCAGATAATGGCTAAGAAAATCCTTCATTCGTTCAGATTTTGGAGTTGAATTAGTTAATTGATTTTTGACAGATAAAACTACGAATGAATTTGTTTTGAAAAGCCGCGATTTGCTTTACAATAGGTTGATATTTTTATGTTGTAAAACTGTATTGTAAAACATCCGGATTTTTAAAATAATTCTGCCTGCGGAAAGTCTGCATAAAAACCAAACAAATTTGTTAAGAATACCAGATTTTTACCGGTAATTTGTAACTCAGGAGCTTTTCAACAAACTAATGTATCAAAGAAAGGTGCTCTCCTGAAAAAAGCAGGAATTTAGAATCAACATTATCGAAAAATAAATAATTGACGCGAAACACATGAAACCTTACCTCATCGCATTAAGCATTCCGGTACTTTTTGCCATGGCAAGTTGTACCTCGACCATGAAAAA
>JAEWME010000160.1 GCA_023393265.1 Bacteroidota bacterium
GGACAATATTCTTACCCAAACGGCTACTTTCCGGCCAAAAGGCATACTGGGAAGGTTGTATTGGTTTTTAGTTTTGCCATTACACGAAATAATTTTTTCAGGATTAATCAAAGAATTAACTAAACAAAATACTTTGCAGAAGTAAAGGCAGGCAATGACCACCAAACCATTGGAAAAAATTACTTAACAACTGGCAAAAGCAAAAATTAAACTGACAATGCTGACATATCAAATAGAAAAAAATATAAGCGTTGAAGAATTTACAGAAGTTTTGGTGAATTCGAGATTAGGTGAAAGAAGACCTATTGATGAGCCAGACAGAATTGCAAAAATGTTGGAACACGGAAATTTAATTGTTACTGCACGTTTTGACGGAAAGTTAGTTGGTGTAGCAAGATCATTGACTGACTTTTTATATTGCACTTATTTGTCCGATTTAGCCGTTGAAGATAAATTTCAAAAACAAGGAATTGGAAAAGAACTTATACGACTGACAAAACTGGAAACACCAAAAGCGAAACTCATTTTACTTGCCGCACCAAATGCAGAATGTTATTATCCTAAAATCGGTATGACACGACACGAAAGTTGTTACTATTTAGACAACATAAATGAACTAAAATAAATTGCCAGCCACTAACAAATTTAACCGTTACACAACGCTTAATCTTTGACCGGATTTCTTCAGTGTCGTGGAAAAAGATGGTATTGCTAAGCGGAATTTCCAGGAACAGCTTTTATCGGTTTTTCAGTTCCAGCCAATTTAGGGTGATATGTCGACCAGGCGAATCGAAAGCAAAATCAACATCTTTATGTCGAGCTATTATAGACTGTAATTTACCATGCTCTTTCATCAAAAATTATCATAACTATAATTCTCATTCATTATATTTGCGTAAAACAAAAATCCGATTGATCTTATGGATACAAAAGCATGTGAGCATTGTGGCAAAGCAAATCCTGCCAGCTATAAATATTGTTCCGAATGTGGTTACGAATTACCCAAAGCAGCCATAACACAAGTGGAAGAACCCAAGGCAGAAAAAGGCAAATGGAACAACAAGAACAAAGTGGTATTGTTGGTTTCATTCGCTGTGGCGTTTATCCTCTTTTTTTACGTAGGTCAGCATTTTGCCACACAGTACTTTTCTATCGATAAAAACATGCTGAAAATGGCAAGCGCCCTCAACGAATCGTGCCCGGTGATGGTTGATTCTGAAACCCGGCTTGACAATACGATGGCCATGAAGGATAAAGTTTTTACCTACTATTACACGCTTGTTAACATCGACAAAAACGAGGTAGACCCAGCGCAAATGAAAGCGACTATCCAACCACGAATCATCAACATCGTCTCAACCAACCCTGACATGCAGGCAATGCGCGATTTGGGTGTTACGTTTAAATACAGCTATAAAGACAAAAACGGCGTCTTTCTTTTCGAAATAAGTGTCGGTCCCGATCAATACCAGTAGGCCATTATGCTACATTCCGGTAGCTGCTTCAGGAGCAAACTACCAAAATGTAACAAATCATGATACTCAAAAACTCAGGTTCAGCCACTTAAGAAAGCTGGCAAAATTTTTGATTTCAGGAGTCCGTAACCAAAAAAATCAGACACCATGGACGCCATTGGAATCAGCGAACTCGAAGTTTTAGTCAATAAACTGAAATACATAGCAGGGCAAAAAGCCAGCGATTTGCACGACCTCATCGAAGACCGTCTGCTTGCCGATTTTGAAGAGATTCCGGTTTACGCAGAGAAAGCCTACAAAGCCTGTAAAGAATGGAGCGATAAAAATAAGGAACTTCAGACTGCCAGACAGAAAACTGCCATTTAGTGAAAGACCATCGAAAACTGAATTATTCCTGAAATATCAGGAGATTTTTTATGTATGGCACCGATCTTTTTCAACTCCGGAAATGTTTATATGAGCAGATCATCATTAAATTATCTGACATGGATTTATTTGACAACGAAGGAAACATCAAGTCTATTTTGGAAGGAATCCAAAAAGCAGATACTTTTTACAATGCTTTTAAAGAAGAATTTTCCGAAGCCGTTTTCGGCATCATCCGCGGGTTTTATCCTGAAGCGGGCCGAAACGAAGAAATAGAAAATCTACTGTTGCTTTATGCTGTGGCTATCCTGAATTCGACCGAATCGGTCATCGACAAAGACCACAACTACCCGTATTACCGGCTGGAAGAAGATCTTGGAGCAATGAACAAAATCATTACACGATTCGACAATTCCACTCGTTCCGACGGCATGGACAAAACCATTCACGAGAAAGCAAAAGAACTGGTTGTTAAACACTTTGATGCTGTATTTGAACTTTCAGGAATTGGATTCCGCCTGCTCGAGAGAAATGCCCGGCTATACAATCTTGAGTTTGTTGTTAACCTCGAAAAAACGGTCACTCCTGAAGGGAAAGGGCAATAAAAAATCAGGGCCTCTTTGTGTAGAAACCCTGATTCTCACTGCGCGCATTGTATATTTACTTTTCGTTCATACCAAACTCGATCAACTGACCCAATTTTAGATAGTTGGCATATAATTTTGTGTATTTGTTGGCATTCTCCTGAATAGGGAAATATGTTGTTTCGAAACCACCGCCCATTTTTTTCTGCGCCTCGGCGATGTTAGGATAAACGCCTGCAACAACAGCAGCAGCCATGGCCGATCCCAGCGCGCAAGCCTGCTC
>JAEWME010000375.1 GCA_023393265.1 Bacteroidota bacterium
AGTACTTGCATCGCGGGATCCAGCCACATTTGGTGCATTGCACAAACGGCGCATAGCCCCGCCGGTTCTGGAAAAGGATAACCTGCTCCTTGTTTTCGAGTGCCGCCACCATTTCGTTATACAATTCGGGCGTAAAAACCGAGTGCATCAGCTTTCGGCGCGTTGCTTCCTTTGTATCTGCAGAAATAAGTTCCGGCATTTCAATTCCCTGGAAACGCTCCGTAAGGTTAACCAATCCAAATTTATTGCTCCGCGCATTAAAATAGGTCTCGAAAGAAGGTGTGGCCGAACCAAGAAGCACTTTGGCGCCGTGAATATTTCCCATCACAATGGCCATATCACGGGCATTGTAGCGTGGCGCCGGATCGAATTGCTTGTACGAGTTTTCGTGCTCCTCGTCGACAATGATCAATCCCAGATTTTTGAAGGGCAAAAAAATGGAAGAACGCGCACCCAACACCACTTTGTATGGTTCGGTTGTTCGCCCTCCGCGTTCGTTCAGCACATTGAACCAAATCTCAACCCGTTCGGCATCGTTGAATTTCGAATGATAAATGCCCGCCTGATCGCCAAAAGCATTTTTCAGCCGGTTGATAATTTGGGTAGTCAGGCCAATTTCAGGAACCAGGTAAAGAACCTGCTTTCCCTGCCTGATCTGCTCTTCAATAAGACGAATGTAAATCTCTGTTTTTCCGCTGGAAGTAACGCCATTCAGCAAAACAGTCTGATGCTCTTTAAATTGCATCAGAATTTCATCATGGGCCTGCTGCTGCGCCTCCGAAAGGGCTTTAATGCTCAAATCGCTGTTCTCCAATTGTTCGAGCCTGCCCGTTTCATTCCTGAAAACTTCGAGCACCTGTTTGTCTTCCAATCCCTTTAGAGCAGCATCCGAAACATCCGCCAGTTCCAGCAAATCTTTTTTCCTGATTTCAGTCAGAAACTGGTCTCCATGCAGGGTCTCCGAAAGAAAAACCTGCAGCAGTTGTTCCTGTTTCTTTGCTTTCCGGGCCAATGTATCGAGCAACTCCTTTAGCTTCAATTCATTGTTATATTCAGGATTTAACCTGACAAAACTCTCCGTTTTGGGCCGGTAACTTTCGCGCAGTTGCTCTTCAATAATCACTGCATTTTTTTCGAGCAGAAGTTTTAGCACGGCAAACGACGACTGTTGTCCGAGGAAACGGTTCAACTCCTGCACCGAAGCATTTTTCCGACTTTCAAGCAGCATTATTACCGCATTTTCCTTGTCGTCAAATTCACCTTCGAGTGTCGCTTCCGGATTCAGGCTCACCTTGGTCTGGCTCTCCAGTTTTAATCCCGAAGGAAGCGCAGCCTTGTAAACCTCGCCCAGCGTGCAGCAATAATACATTGCCATCCATTCCCAAACCTGCAATTGCTTTTCGCCAACAATTGGTTCTTCGTCGAGAATGGCTTCGATGTCTTTTATCTCAAAATTTCCTTCAGGCATTTGATTGTGAATGCGATAGACCAGTGCCGAGAAAAATTTTCGGGTACCAAACTGCACAATCACCCGGATGCCGGTTTTGATGCGCATCTGGAAAGCCACCGGCACACGGTAGGTAAACCTCAAATCGAGCGGAACAGGCAAAATAACATCGGCAAAAATCGGATCGTTAATCATAGCTGCAAAATACCGAAAAAAATTTTGGATAAGGATGGCAACAGGTGTATTTCGCTCAGAAAAACATCACATCAGGATCACCTTTCGGGTAAAAACAGTCTGAGCCGAAACAATCCTTAAAACAAAAATACCTGAATGCAAATTTCCGCTTTTCAACCTGATCGTGTTATCGCCCAGTTGGCAAAGCATTCTTTCTGAAGCCTGAATTCGTCCATTCAGGTCAAACAATTCAAAAGAGACCAATTCCGGTTCATTGGCCGAAAACCGAATCATCCAGTTATCTACTGATTTATAAATGGCAACCATACTATTTCCGGCTAAATTAGGCGAAACATCTGTTTTCCCGGCATTTACGGTTAATTCAACCGGATCGCTGATCCCAAAACCATCATTAACAGCAGTGACCGATATTTTTCCCTGCTGAAAATTTTCGTCGAAACTGACTTCGATCGATGCAGAATCGCTTGTGCCCGTCATTCCGGTTCCTAAACGCCACTGGTAGCTGGTTGCATTTTCAACCGGACTGATATCATACTGATATGGTGATGATGAGGAAAAAACCGTTTTTTCTCCTGTAATTTTTTCAGGATTTTGCGGAACATTGTACCAGAAAATGGGGTGCAGCAGAATTCCGTCGCGAAGCGGAACCAGTGAAAAAGTAACCGTATCGGGCAAAATATTTACATTCAGGTAATTTTCATCAGCAACTTCTCCCATTCCTGAAGAAATCAAAGTAAGGTTTTCCCGCTGGTCGTAAAACGCTGCAATGGCATCGGGATTGCCACCTACATCACCCGAAAAAAGGTAGAAGTGTTTGTCGGGCATTGCGGTCAGCCGTGGAAAAACTTCCTGCCAAAAATTAGAAACATTTTTTATCTGATCATACCTCGAACGGCTGTTGCTGCGAACCAGTTTATATTTTTCGTCACTGTTCCAGATCACCTCATGAAAAAAGATAAAAGCCCTTTTCCAAACCAAGCCGGTATTTGCAAAAATCTGGCCGAGAAAATCAAGCTGTGCATTCGAAATAGAGCGATCGGATTCGGTACTGTTTAAAACTATGAACAAATCTGATTGGTACGCAAACCAATAATATAAACCGCCATGCTTTTCCTGAAAAACATTGTGCCCAATGCTATTATCATCGTGATTTCCCATCACATAAAAGGAATTCAGGCTTAGCGATGAAAGCTCAGAGGCTACCTGAGCCCAACTGGCAGAAGTGCTCGAATTAACAATATCGCCGGTGAGAAAAATTCCCATAATAGAATCGGGATTTTCAGCCTTTAACTTTTCAAGAAACGGCGGATGAAGGCCTATGTTTGTACCTGCATGGGCGCCATAAGCGTGACCTGCCACCAGAAACCTGTAACCTTCCTTTTCTTGTCCTTTTATAGACAAACCGAGGAAAATTATAACAAGCAAAATCAAAATTCTGAAGCGTATCATGACCAGTTTGTTTCTGAAAATAAAGTTAAAGATTTTAGCCTTTCGGCAATCACTTCGTACGTTGTTCCTGTTTTTGAATTCAAATTAATAATTTTAACTTAGTCAAATTCAATGCGCAACCTGCATTACCCAAAAGAGCCAGAAATTTATTCCTTTTAGCAGACCATTATGAACAGGAGAAGATTCAGCCTGAAGCTACGAATGAAAGTGTACATCCTGAGCGCAGCTACCCTTATTTTCAGCATTACCATTGGAGTAATTGCATACCGGCTGAAAACAATTGCATACCACGACGCCGTTGAAATTATAGAAGGATCGACCCGCGAATACAGCAATAAAATCTCCGAAGAGATCAACGTCATGATGGAATCGGCACGAACGATGAGCCATATTTTCAGCGACCATGAAAGGTATGCAGCCAGCGAACGCGACGCCATCTTCGACGATATTTTGAGTAGCCATCTCAAAAAAAATCCGGATTACCTGTCGATTGGCCTTTACTGGGAAATACGAGCGCTTGACAAGACCTATACCAAAAAAAACGGACGAATCAGAAACATTTTCTATCGGCTCGACAATCAAATCAGGATTCAAAAAGAGGTAGTAGACACGACAAACCGCGAGTTGCAGGGCATCTATTATTCAACCCGAAAAATAAATCATGAGATTATAAGTGAGCCATATTATGACGTAGTAACCAAAGGTCTTACCGGAACCCTGATGACTTCCCTGCTGGTTCCCATTCAGGATGAAGCAAGACATTTTGAAGGGCTTGTCGGGATCGATATTTCGCTTGCCCATTTAAACCGGCTGATTCAGGAAATAAAGCCTTACGAAGAATCGGTTTCGTACCTCGTTGCCGGAAACCGGCTGATTGTTGCCCACAGCAATGAAGCACTAACCGGTAAAGATTTTTATAAAACCCTGAAAGCCGATAGCCTTGCATTTATCTCCGGAATGCAAAATGTCGATAAAAAATCGGCAGGCTCATTCACTTATTTAAACTCCGCCAATCAGGAAGAATACCTCGTTTCGCTTGAACCAATCCTGATCAATGGAGTTGCCAGCGACTGGATCATCGGCGTTGAAGTTCCGCGCAAAGCTGTTATGAAGGAGGTAAATAAAGTGTTCATTCAAGCAATTATTGCAGGGTTTGCAGGGTTAATTCTGCTGTACATCATCGTTTACTTCATTGCATGGAAGATAAGTGAACCGATCGTCTCCGCTGTTGAATTTGCGCATACAATTGCCTCTGGTAACCTGAATTCGAAACTGAAGATCCGGCAAAACGACGAAATTGGCGACCTTTCGGAATCGTTATCCATTATGGCAGCACGGCTGACAACCATCATCAGCGAGGTAATTCAAAGTTCGGACACCATTGCCGACGGCAGCCTCGAACTACTCAGCGCATCGGTAAAACTGTCTTCCGGTGCCAGTCAGCAGGCAGCTTCATCAGAGGAAATATCCAGTTCGGTGAAACAGATGGTAACCAGTATCCAGCAAAACACAATCGACGCACAATTGACTGAAAAAATAGCATTCCAGGCAACTACCGACGCACAGGCAGGAAATGAGGCTACCCGCGCATTGATCCAGTCGATGAACAACATTGTCAGCAAAGTTTCGATTGTGGGCGAAATTGCCAAACAAACCAACCTGCTGGCCATTAACGCAGCCATTGAGGCTTCGCGATATGGCATTCAGGGTAAAGGATTTTCGGTTGTGGCATCCGAAATTAAAAAGCTGGCCGAACGCTCGCAAGCTGCAGCAAAAGAGATCAATGAACTCTCGAAACTTGGACTTGAACAAGCTGCTGAGACCGAGAAAATGCTCGGGGAAATTATTCCTGATATCGAAAGAACTTCAGTTTTGGTAAAGAAAATTGCCCGGTCGAGTGT
>JAEWME010000433.1 GCA_023393265.1 Bacteroidota bacterium
GATGTGAAGCTCTCAATTCTGAATAATTCTGAGATTATTGAATCTGTTAACCGTGCTGCTATTGCAATTATAGGTGCATATCGGTCGGGAAATAAAACTTTGTTTTGTGGAAATGGCGGAAGCGCTGCTGACGCGCAACATTTGGCTGCTGAACTTTCAGGAAAATTTTATCTTGACAGACCTCCAATTCATGCTGAAGCATGCCATGTTAATAGTTCTTTTATGACGGCTGTTTCAAACGATTATGGTTTTGAACAAACATTCGCACGTTATATTCGGGCAGTCGGAAAAAAGGGAGATGTGCTTGTTGCTATTTCTACTTCAGGAAATTCAGAGAATATTTACAATGCAATACAAATGGCAAAAGAAACTGGAATGTATTGTGTTGGACTGACTGGAATGACAGGAGGCAAAATGAGCAGTAGTGTAGACACACTGATTAATATTCCGTCTGTTGATACTCCAAGAATTCAGGAAGCTCATATCTTGGTTGGTCACATTATTTGTGAGTTGGTTGAACAAGAACTTTTTTCCTGAAATGTAAGTGCAAAAAAAGGCAGCTCCGAAGAACTGCCTTCATATTTTGATGGTAATCAGTAATTATTTTACTGCGTCCATGTGAGCGATCAAGTCGATAACTTTGTTTGAATAACCCCACTCATTGTCATACCAGCTAACCAGTTTAACAAAGTTGCCATTCAATGCAATACCTGCGCCGGCATCGAAAACTGAAGTGCGTGATTCGTGGATGAAGTCTGTAGAAACTACTGAATCTTCAGTATATCCAAGAATACCTTTCATCGTAGTTTCCGAAGCAGCTTTAACGGCAGCTTTGATTTCGTCGTAAGTCGCAGCTTTTTCGAGACGAACTGTTAAGTCAACAACAGAAACGTCGGCAGTAGGAACGCGGAAAGCCATACCGGTAAGTTTGCCATTCAACGACGGAATAACTTTGCCAACAGCTTTAGCTGCACCAGTTGAAGAAGGGATGATATTGTTCAGGATTGAACGGCCACCTCTCCAGTCTTTCGCTGAAGGAGCGTCAACAGTTTTCTGAGTATTTGTTGCAGCGTGCACAGTTGTCATCAAACCTTCTACGATACCGAAGTTGTCGTGGATAACTTTAGCCAGCGGAGCCAGACAGTTAGTTGTACAAGAAGCATTTGAAACGATATCCATGTCGTTGGTGTATTTGTCTAGGTTAACACCACAAACAAACATTGGAGCATCAGCCGAAGGAGCTGAAATAACTACCTTCTTTGCACCACCTTTTAAGTGAGCAGAAGCCTTTTCAATGGTAGTAAAAACACCGGTTGATTCAACAACATATTCAGCACCAGCAGCACCCCATGCAATATTGGCAGGGTCTTTCTCAGCAAAGAATGCGATTTCTTTACCGTTTACAACCAACTTACCATCTTTGTTTTCGGCAGTTCCCTGGAATCTACCATGTACTGTATCGTATTGCAACATGTAAATAAGATAGTTAATATCCAGGAACGGGTCATTTACTGCAACGACTTCAACATCGTTTCTTTCTTGAGCTGCGCGGAAAACCAAACGTCCGATACGACCGAAACCGTTGATACCAATTTGAATTTTTGACATCGTTATTAATTTAAGGTGTGTATAAATGAATAATGTTTCTTCTTTGTGCCTTAATTTATTTTTAAAGCCATACAAAATAAATACTTAAAATCAGAACTGTCAAATTATTTTCTGAAGTTGATATTTTTTATCTGCGAGTTTAATTTTTACTTAATGTTGATTTTTCTTTGTATTTCTTTAAGTCTGACAGAGTGAAGAAAATGCGGGCTAGTGGCCATATCTCAAATTCTACGGTAATCTCAAAGGGTTAAAAATCTATTATCTGATTTTAATATAATAAGTTAGAGCGTAATTTGATAGTTATACAAAATGTCAATCTGGAAAAGAATCATATACAATGTGCTTTTTTACCAGAAGTTGACCCGATAAACAAAGCAAATAGAGATAATAAATTTCTTTAATCTTTATTATGAGTGATCAGGGGTAGCTTTGTGTCGGCTATTAAAAAATAGAAAATATTTTAGAATTCGAATCAACATATCAATAAATAGTGTAATTTTAACATGGTTTGAAATGAATTTATAAATATTCATTTCAGTTTTTTGAAAAAGACTTACAAATATGGGCTGTTTTGTTTTTGACTCTGGGTAGGTTAAAAGTTTCGGAACACATAGTAAAATAAGAGTATCCGGCTGCTAAAAATTTTATTTTATCAGGGGATACTGTTGTACATTGCTTATAATTTTTATACGTTTGCATTGTAAAGTGCCTAGTATAAAGCGGGATTTAGAATATTTAAGATAAAAATGAATTATAAAATTCAATCAATCAATCAATTAAGTTCAATTTAAAAACAAATGCTATGAGAAAATCATTTACACGGTTTTTAAGTGTATTAATGCTATTCTGTGCGTTTGGTTTACAGGCGACGTTTGCTGCGGCACCTTCAACGTTTGATGGAGTTAACTCTGTCCCGAAGGATAATGATGCAAATGTGAAACCTGCAGACATAGCGACACAGTTTGTGCTGGCCTTTAGCGACACTCCTGCAATTACGGCAGCTGGTGGAACTTTGGTCATTAAAAAGGATGGTTCTATTTTTAAACTAGTGCCGATTACTCAGACATCTGCTGATGTTCAGGTTGTTGGGAAGACGCTGGTAGTAAAACATGGAATTACTTCCTTCCCTGAAGGATCTAGCTATGAGCTTATCCTTTCAACAGGTATTACTGTTGGCGGAAATCCTGCTGTAATTGCTACAGGGGAAGAAGATTTCACTATTGGTGATTTTACTGCTCCCGTTTTGGCTTCTGCTAACCCGCTGGCTCCTGCTAACGGGCAGATGGGTGTTAAAGCTAATTTAACATATCCAGGTGGACCTGATCCTTTCCAAATTGCATTGACTTTCAATGAGCCCATTGCTGTTGGGAATGGAGACGTTGCCATTTATAATGCTAATGGTACTGTGATGGACATTGTTCGTGTAGGTACTTTGGGCGCTCCTGTTACCGTTGTTGGTAATACTGCAACTATTGGGGTTAATAGCAATTCATATTTTGCTCCTGAATCCAATTACTATGTTTTGGTTGATGCAGGTTCTTTTGTTGATGTTTCTCCTAGTGCCAACAAATTTGCAGGCATTACAACTAAGACTGCCTGGACTTTTTCAACCCGCGTTAATAATGCTCCGGTTATTACAGCTTCAGTATCGAATATAACCGCTGGTGCTGCAAAATTGAACGCGAGCATTAACATGGCTGGTAAAATTTGGTATAAAGTTCAGTTATCATCTGATCCTGATCCTTCCGATTATACTGGCTTTATTGATGGCGGAACCGTTACTGCGGGTCAGGTTAAAACTTATGATCTTACAGGTCTTAATGATCAGTCTGAATATGAAGTTTTTATTGTTTCTGAAAATGCAGAAACACCTTCAAACAAGTCAAATGCAGATGGGAAAAAAGTAACATTTATAACTCTCGATGGAACAGCTCCAATTGCTAATTTCCGTGGACCGGTTATTACAGATAAGAAAACTTCTGGTGTTTACATTGAGTTTAACGAAGAAGTTGTAGGTGGTACTGGTAATCTATCGGTAAGAAAAGCTTCTGATAATACTTTGATGTTTACTGTTCCTGCTTCAGCAGTTACAAGTGTAAAAGAGGGTGCCACTGATC
>JAEWME010000447.1 GCA_023393265.1 Bacteroidota bacterium
GCCAAGGTGGCCTCTGTGCTCGGCGGCGAAGTGATCTCGGCCGACTCGCGCCAGGTTTATCGCGGCATGGATTTGGGCACCGGCAAAGACTACGCCGATTATGTGGTTGATGGCAAGCCGGTTCCTTATCACCTTATCGACATTGTGGATGCGGGGTACGAATACAATGTTTTCGAATACCAGAAAGATTTCCTGAAAGTTTTTGATGAAATCGGAAACCGGGAAAAACTACCAGTGATGTGCGGCGGCAGCGGACTATATCTCGAAGCCGTGCTGAAAAACTACAAGCTGATCCAGGTTCCGATCAACGAAACCCTGCGCCAAACGCTGGAAGGGAAATCGCTTGACGAATTAACAGAAATCCTGAAAAACTACAAGTCGGACTTGCACAACCAAACCGACATTGAAAACGAAAAACGCGCCGTTCGCGCCATCGAGATTGAAGAATACTACCTCTCCCACCCTGAAATCAACACCGGAATGCCCGACATCCGCAGTTTGGTAGTGGGCGTTCAGTTCGACCGGCAAACGCGGCGAAAACGGATTACTTCGCGCCTGCGTCAACGGTTGCGCGAAGGCATGTTGGACGAAGTTCAGCGCCTGCTCGACAGCGGCCTCACGCCCGAACAACTCACCTACTACGGTCTCGAATACAAGTTTATGACACAGCACCTCACCGGAGAACTCACCTACCAGGAGATGTTCGACGGGCTGAATGTGGCCATTCACCAGTTCGCCAAACGCCAGATGACCTGGTTCCGCCGCATGGAAAAACAGGGCACCGAAATCCGTTGGTTGGACGGTTTTTTGCCGCTCGAAGAAAAGGTTGCAAAAATTGTGGAATGGTATAATGAATTGTAATTGTCATGGAAAAACTCAAAAACATCCATCCGGGAGAAATTCTCAATGAAGAATTTTTAATTCCGTTGAAAATATCGGCTTACAGGCTTGCCAAAGAAACCTTTATTCCCCAAACACGAATTAGTGAAATTTTAAAAGGGAACAGGAGAATCACGGCGGACACAGCACTCCGACTTTCGCGTTTTTTCGAGAACAGCCCAAAGTTTTGGCTCGAATTGCAAAATGACTATGACCTCGAAGAAGAAATAAATTTAAAGGGTAACGAGCTAAACACGATTAAACCGATTGAAGGAACAGCGGCATAGTCCGGAAAAACTACTTTCTTTCGCGCCAGGTAATCTGCATCGCGCACAAATCGGCGCCGTCCGACTCGCGAACCAGGCCATTCAGGTATTCATTGTCAGATAGCCGGGTGCGCGTCACGGCAATGCTGTCTCCTGCCATGCCTTCTTTCAGGTAATTAACTTCCAATTCTGCTGGTTCATGCCCGTTCAGGAAATCAATGCCGTAATCGTCGAGCACACGTGCCACATATTTCACGCTGTTGAAATGCTGATTGACATCGAGGTCGCTGAAAAGTACCGGATCAAATCTCAGCTCGCCTGAATGTTTATCGGGCTTAATGCGCCTGGGGTTTCGGCAGGCATTTTCATCGGTTAGTTTCGGGAAAGTTGCTCTGTAGTCGCTCAACCTGAATATCTTGTGGTTCTCCATGTCGAGGATCAGCCAGGCCGAGCTGGCTTTCAGTAAAACCTCTCCTTTTTCATTTTCGAGAATGAATTCGCGGTAGGCATACACGCCATCGGTTCCGGCTGACCAGGTATTCAGGATTATTTGATCCTGCCACGCCGGATATTTTTCAACCTGAAGATAAAACCTCGAAAGCACCCAAAACAGGTTGTTGTTCTTTAAATCGTCGTACCCCCAATCCATAATTTGAGCGTGAGCCCAGGCTGCTTCAAGCATGATGTGAAACAAAGAGAAAATGGATGCTTTGCCGTATTGATTGGTTTGATAGGATTTGATGGTTAGTTGTTCCTGGTATCTTTTCATTTGTAAATACGCGTTTAAACCTTTACACAAAACTATTGTTCAGTTTGGGAAAACCAATCGGTTTTGCGACTTTTGCACAAATTTTTAACAAACCATGGAGAAAATTATCATAAAGACACCCGAACAGATTGACGGAATCAGAAAAAGCAGTCAACTGGCAGCACAAACACTCGAATTTATTGCTCCGTTTGTGAAAGAAGGCGTGTCGACAGAGTTCCTGAACCAGAAAATAGACACTTTTATTCGTGAAAATGGCGCTATCCCGGCGACACTCGGCTACGGCGGATATCCAAAATCATCGTGCATCTCTTTAAACGAAGTAGTTTGCCACGGCATTCCTTCAGAAGATACTATCCTGAAAAACGGCGATATTCTGAACATTGACGTAACTACCATACTGAATGGTTACTATGGCGACACCAGTAAAATGTACACTGTTGGAGAAATATCACCAAAGGCGGAAGAACTGATTTCGGTAACCAAACATTGCCTCGACCTGGGCATTGAGCAAGTTCGTCCCGGAAATGTTTTTGGCAACATCGGGCATGTCATCAGTCGCTATGCACAGGCCAAAGGATACAGCGTTGTTTACGAATTTTGCGGCCATGGTGTTGGCGTAAATTTCCACGAAGAACCGCAGGTCGATCATACCTCAAGGAGAAACACCGGCCCTGTAATGAAGCCAGGCATGACTTTCACTATCGAACCGATGATTAACGAAGGAAAACCAAGGGTTGTTGTTGACAAACACGACAAATGGACAGCCCGGACAATAGACCTGAAACTTTCAGCACAATTTGAGCACACCATCCTGGTAACAGAAGACGGCTACGAAGTACTGACCGACGTTACTGGCGAATACAACTAATTGGATTCTTTATTTCCGAAAATAACTTCGGGGGACCCGGCAGGAAGTGTAAATGAGAAGGTGCTTCCCTTGCCGGGTTCGCTTTTCACGCGGAGCTTTCCTCCCTGCTTTTCAATTAGTTCGTTGCAAAGCACAAGACCAAAACCAGTTCCATGCTCATTTTCAGTACCTGGCGTCGAGTGTTTTCCTTCCATCCTGAAAAGTGAAGCAATTCGCTCTTTCTCAATGCCAACACCGCTGTCGCTAACACTAACCTCGCAAAACTCTTCGCCGCAGGACTTCGTAAATCGGGTAGAAACCGTAATTTTTCCACCTCGTGCGGTGAATTTAATTGCATTCGAAAGCAAGTTTCGTAATACAATTCCGGTGTAGTCCTGATCAGCTAAAACAATAGCGCTGCCTTCGCATTCATTGATCAACGAAATCTCTTTCAGCGCTGCCGCAGTCTCTATTTGATGGAATAGTTTGTTTACCAGCAGACGCACTTGCACCCGCTGCTTGCGAACAACAATTCGGCCCGACTGCGAACGCGACCATTCAAGTAAATCTTCGAGCAAGAGATGCAGATTCGACGACGAGTCGCGCATTCCCCTGATGATTTCCTTTTTGATGGCTTCATCCAGCTCGTCAAAATCTTCCATCAGTAGATCAGAGAGTGTTTTCATCGTTCCTACCGGATTCCGCAGATCGTGCGCAAGAATGGAAAAGAACTTATCCTTCATCTCGTTCAGCTCTTTCAACTGACTTTGCGACTTTTTGATAAGCTGTTCATCATTTCGTTTTTCGGTGATATCGAAAGCATTGAAAATAACCGAATCCGGTCCTTTATAAAATATACGGGCCAGAAACCACGACTCTTTTCCACTGATATCCAGCGGATATTCAATGACAACCAGTTTCTTTGTTTCAATACATTTTCTGATGGCATTCAGAAACACACTTGCTTTTTCTTTATCAAAAACCTCCGAAACATTTTTACCTAACAGTTCGTCGGCGGGTTTGTACAGCAAGTCGTTGTTGGTTGGTGCAATTTTCAGGTATTCGCCTTTCGAACTGTATTCTACAATCAGGTTGTCCATTGACCCAAAAATGGCAGTCAAATCCTTCTCATTCTGATTGATTTTAAGCAAGGCGCGGGAGAAAAGCCAAATCAGCACACTGATAATAAAAGAACTCAGAAGCAATATGAAGGAAATGGCTTTGTCCTGATCGGGATATTGGTTCCAGCCGCCAAGCGGCACTGCCGCCAGCGTCCAGTTTCCAAGCGGAAGATCGATGTGTATTTTAACCGGCTGCTGATCGAAGATATCAGGACTGCCCCAAAACACAGCGCCTTTATCTCCGGCCCCGTTGTAACCACGCAAAGCATACCTGTAGTTCTCGTCGGTGGTTTTAAACCGCGCCTCATTAAAAAGCTGTTCCTGTCTTATAACGATGTCGGTGACTCCCCAGAAGCGCGAACTGTCCTGCCCCGACTTGTCAAAAATCGGCGTATAGCTTAAGAAAGCAATTCCCCCTTCAATCAGTTCAACCGGACCTGCAACATAAGTTTGGTGTGTTTCTATCGTTTTTTCAACAATTTCTTTTCGCTCCGGATGTTCAAGCAAATTTAAACCGATGGCGGCCTCATGCCCTTCAAGTGGAAAAATATCGCGTAGTACGCAATTGGGCGACAAAGCCATCGAACTGATAACCGTATCCTTTTTGATGTACTCGCGCGCGAGCTCATAGTATTCAGCAGAAGTAATTCCAGGCTTCAGCGCCACAAAGGCAGCAACGCCACGCGTATAGTAAATCCTTGAATACAAAGACTTTTCCAATCTCGACTTCTTGGATACCAGCACATCCATCAGGTTTGTCCTGATGTCCTTTTCCCAAAGGCCTTTCTTATAGTTGGTATAGGTAACTGTGGCTACAAACAACAAAACAAAAGCAGCAACAGCAATCAGCGCCGGTCTGACATTTTCGTAGAGATGACTTTTTCGTTTCATCAAATGAGCAAATTTGGTTCTGGCTTTTAGGATTCAGGCGGAAATCGGTTTTAAAATTATCAAAAATATTGCCCAATGAAGCGCTGAAATCTTAAATTTATACAATAATAAACAATAATCACATCAAAGCATAAAACAGAATGTTTTCGGGCATTTGAACAAGATCGACTGACGAAAGTTTTATCTTTCATCATTATTTATTATAGATACAGCAAACAATACAACATGAAATTTGGACAAAGCGAAAATCCCGAAAAAATAGGCTTCAGTTTGCCGACTGACCATAGCCGAACCCTTGAAAAACTGAAACAAAACAACCAGAGCCACCCGCTGAATATCTACATCGGATGTGCCAAATGGAACAAAACCGACCTGAAAAA
>JAEWME010000450.1 GCA_023393265.1 Bacteroidota bacterium
TGGGACGGCGATGATAGACAATGTACCAGTCGTCGGTTCCGGGGATATTCACCACCGAATGATGACCTGCGCCGGTTGCAATGGCCGGATCGGTTTGCAGAATGGTTGCCACTTTGGTGAAGGGCCCCATTGGCGAATCGGCTGTTCCGTATGCCACTTTATACGATTCGTCGGTCCAGTTTCCTTCCGACCACATCAGGTAGTATTTGCCGTTTCGCAAAAACATGAAAGGCCCTTCCACGTATCCTTCCGGCGTAATTTCCTTCACGGTGTTGCCATCGGCAAACGGAACCAGCGCGGTGAACTGGTCGTTTAGTTTCCCGATGTTGCAGTGGCCCCAGCCACCATAAATCAGGTAATATTGCTTATCGCTATCCTGAAAAACAAACTGGTCGATGGGCTGCGCCTTGTTATAAAATTCCTGAACCAGCGGTTTACCAAGGTAATCTTTGAAAGGACCTTCAGGCTTGGTGGAAATTCCGATGCCGATGCCGCCAATCTGATTGTCTTCGGCCACGTAGCCATCGCGGAATGGCGCCTGGATGTCGTTGGCAGAGAAAAAAAGGAAATAGTTCGAATCTTTTTTGACAATGCAGGGAGCCCACATCGCTTTGTGTGCCCATTTTACGGCTGTGGTATCGATGATGTGGCTGTGTTTTTGCCAGGTAACAAGGTCGGAAGAAGAGAAAGCATCGAGAAAGACCTGGTCTTCGTATTTGGCCGAGTAGGTCGGATAAATCCAGAACTTGTGGTCGAACACAGCGCCTTCCGGATCGGCATACCAACCTTCAGCAATGGGATTGCCAGACTTTTTTGGCGCGGGCGCCTTTCGCATCTGGATCACGTAAAATGCAATCAGCATCATCGTGATTGCCATTGCCAGGTAGAACCGGGCTTTCATCATTCCTTGCATATTCTATTTCTTTAAAGATTAATTAACGCCTTTGGTTTTCATCTTCAGGGTGTAAACCGAAGTCCTGGCTGTGATAAACAGGATGTTCCTTTTCTTGCCTCCGAAGCATACGTTCGATGGAATTTCGGGCACTTCGAATTTGGCGATGTTTTCGCCTTTCGGGTTAAATACCGAAACCGTTTTATTCGTCAGGTAAACATTTCCTTTGTTATCGATTGTCATCCCGTCCGACCCTTCAGGAGCGAAAAAAGTTTTGTTGCTCAGGGTGCCGTCTGGTTCGATGGTATATTTCCATATTTTACTGTCGTTGATATCACTCACATACAGGATTTTGCCATCAGGAGTACCGATCAACCCATTGGGCTGCTTGTAGTCGCTGATTACACGTGTTACTTTGCCATCGGGGCTCAGGTAATAGACGCCGCGCTTGTCCTGCATTTCCTTGCGTCCTTGTTCCCAATAGTCGCGGTGATAATAAGGGTCAGAAAAATAGATACCTCCGTTTGGCGCAATCCAGCAATCATTGGGGGCGTTAAGTGGCTGACCGTCGAAATTCTCGGCGATGGTGCGCATTTGCTTGTCCATGCCAATAACGACGAGGCGGTTGTGCAGGTCGGCGCAGGCTACCAGTTCGCCGTTTTTATTGAAATAAGTTCCGTTAGACCGTTCGCAGGGGTGCATGAAAGTGGTAATTGTTCCGTCTTCGCTCCAAACATCAATTTTGTCGTTCGGCTGATCAGTGAAAAATACGCGCCCGTCGGGGGCTACAGAAGGACCTTCAGTAAAAGCATATCCGCCGCGTACTTTAGTTACTTTAGTGCCCTTTTCGGTTAAACTGCTGTTTTGCTGTGCCGAAACCTGTATGAAAATCAGGAGCATGGCGCAGATGGTGAGAATTTTAGTCATGTTTAGGTTGAGTTTTATTCGGTTGTATAATTTGTCGGATTCTTTCAGTTTTCAATGGTGCAATAAAGTTATAATACTGAAGAAAAAAAGAGCAGTATTATGATCGGTATGCGGCTTTTTCGTGATAAATAAAGATCACTTATTTGCTGGTCCGGGAATTCTCGAACTGAAAACCGGAAGTTGAAAAATACATAGTTACCAGCAATTCTTCTATTTGACACGTACTTTAGGAGTGTTACAATTCATTTATTTCTTCTTTTTCTTCTTGAAAAACTCGATGTAAGCGCCTCCGCCGGTGATGTCGTTACCTTCTTCGTATCTCTTTTTTCGTTCGGCATCATCTTTCATTCTTGTATCGCGTGTTGTTTCCTTAGAGATGCGGTCCTTGGTTTCATCGCTGATAACAACGCCATTGATATTTTGAGGAACAACATCATTCAGTTCAACCTGAGATTTTATGCCGCTTTTTACTGAGTCTTTTTTGCTTACTCCTGAGTAGTAATCGCTCAGCTTTTCGAGGTTGGCGCGGTACTGTTTTATCTCTGCGCTGTCAATCTCAAGTGTGATAAGCTGGTTTTGATTATTATAGTAATGTAGAAAATAACCTTCCGGTGGGTGTGTGATGGTTGCGTACCTGAAGTTTACCGATTCAATTTCAGGGAACAGCAGGTATTTGATTTTTTCGGTTTTGTCGATGGTGTCGCCAGTTATGGGGTGCAAAACAAAAATCTTGCTTTGTGAAAAACCCGAAAAACAGGTTAGCACGAAAATTATTGTCGTAGCAATATTTTTCATTTTTTCTGATTTGAGTGTTTACACAAAGATACTTATTGCTGATTGTCATTGTGCATTTTTATTTCTGCGGAATAAAAAAAGTGCAGGAATTTCTGACAGAAAATTGAAATTCATGCACCTTCAGTTTCGCGTTTAGATTGGATTCACAAAGCTTATTTCATGGCCTTGTCGCCGAAATCTTCGTTATATATCTCGAAATATTTCTTTAGGTCGTCAGCGGTATAGTTGATACTACGGATCATTTCGAAGGTAGCTTTCTGCACCCTCAGTTTGTCCCATAGCTGCTGCCTGAAATCAGTATTTTTGATAACGGTCAGGCCGTTGTAAATTTCCTTGTAAATCAATGGAGAAATAACTGTGTCGTTCAGCGAATAGAAAAAGCGGGTGACTTTGCGGTCGTTGTAGCCAAACAAGTCAGCTTTACCTTCGAGAATTACTTTCAGGAACAGGTCGTCCATTTCCCAAACAGGTGCCAGTTCATTCTTTCCTGGCGAAGGTTTCGTCGAACGATCAATTTTAACGTGAGCATTGATATATTTACACTTATCGCTGATAACGAACTCTTTAATGTTGTCTATTCCAGCTTTTTGTGCTTTAGACGAAAGATCGAGTTTATAGCTTATTTCCGTTGGATTGGTCGACCATTCCATGTTCTTGATATAACACTCGACTTTTTTATCTTTTTTGTCGATGAAATAACCTTTCTCAAATTGAGTTTGACCAAATGTAGTAATGGTAATGAATGTCAGGGTCAGAAGGGATGCTATTGATTTCATAAATCGAAGAAAATTTAGTTAATTATGTATGTTTTAGCCTCAAAAATTGTGCCTTTAAAAAAATATCAACCATCAAAGTCAGCTTGCTATCAGAGAAAACAGTCAACTTTATGGAAGAAATGATGTCCAAATTTAAACTAATTGTAAGTTTTATTGACCTTTTAGAGTCAAGAAGGTTTAACGGTTCATTCGTTTAGCCGTTTATTTTCAAAAAATGAGAATTCAGTAAGGCTTGGTAAAAGTATCTAAATTTAGTTTTATGTGTTTGTTTATTAGTGCTTTGTGTTTTGTGTCTGTCGTTGTATTTCCTGCTTTGTCGAGCGCATTAAAAAGAATTAAGAAATGAAAATTTTTTAATTCAGGACATGGTTTTTTTGCTGATTATTTAAGCTCAATGTTGAGTTGCCGACCCTCGATTGCTGCTTTCCTGTCCATTCTCCGGCCTATCATCATGCCGATCACCAGACCTAATGGCAATCCGATTGAAAGCCATGCCATATTATTTGATCCAGTTCCGAATGCGAGGCCGATTGGAAGTCCGAAGACCAACATTCCCATTGCTGTCCATGTATTTTGAAAATGGTTTTTGGTAACGAGGCCTGCTTTCTTTTCGAGCATCTCTGTGATATTAGTCTGTATTTTATGCAGTTTCTTCGCCACTTCGTCGTTGTTCAGTTTATTCAGTTGTTCGATACTTTTGTTGATTTCTGCGACGATGTCGTCTGAAAGATCTCTCCCTTCGAGTTCTTCGAGCAGTTGCTCAAACTGTTTATATCTTTCCTGAAGTTTGGGAGTTATTTGGGACCTTTGTTTTAGATCGTTCATTTTCGTCATGTTCTTTAAACTTTCTATTTTGTGTTGAAAACTTCGAGCGCCGGAACTGCTTTATTATCAAAATCAAATAAAGCCTGGTTTTCCCAGGGAGATGCATCTGTTGCGGTTTTTCCCTTCCACGCAATCAGTTCGCCGCCCCAGTAGCAAAAACCGGCACCTTCTTTTATATCATTTAAAAGCATTTTCCTGATGGCGGCAATAAAGTCTTTTTGTCCTTCCAGACTGGCCGGAAACTTTGGCAAAATCAACTGGTCTTCGGTTCCAACGATGTTGTTTGTCCAGTCGTTCCATTCCAGCGTGAACGGATAAGCTGTCTCCGCAATTATCACTTCTTTATGGTAGGTTTGTGCCAGTTGTTCGAGTGTCGACGAAAGGCGGCTAAGATCTTTTCCATGCCAGACAGGATAATATGAAAGCCCGATAATATCGAAATCGATGCTTTTTATCTCGTCGAAAAAATTCATAGCGTCGTCGATTCCGGCAAAATGAATGATAATCTTTGTGTCTGGATATTTGGTTCTGACTACCTGGGTGGCCGTTGACAGCAATTCTTTAAACTGTGCCGGTTGCAAAAAACGGTTGCCTTCAGGAAGCAGGATGCCCGGATTAATTTCGTTGCCTATCTGGACGAAATCGGGGCCAATGGTTTGCATCACGCGCAAGGTATATTGGCGAACGCTGTCTTTCAATTGGTTGTATGAAATATCTTCCCACCAACCGGGAATTTTCTGGTGTCCTGGATCGGCCCAACTGTCGGAATAATGGATCGATAGCCATATTTTGAAGCCTTTATCTTTCAGTTGCTTTGCAAATTTCTGCACTTCTTTTAATCCTGAATGTTCACTTTCAGGATTTACCCAGAGTCTCAGCCGGATGGTATTTACACCATTTTCTTTCAGAATATCGGGTAGCGGTTCTGCAATCCCGTTGCGGTTATAAAAAACAGGGTGTGTTTCTTCTATTTCAGGAAATGATGAAAGGTCGGCTGCCGAAATAAATTCTGATTTTTCAGAAATAACAGAATCTTCCGACTTCTTTTCTTCTCCGCATCCTGACAGCAGTAGAAAAAGGGCCATGTATTTTAGATGTTTCATCGGATCGGCGACGGTTAAATATTCCGGTTATTTTGTCCCGGTTTGAGTGAATATGTTACAAATCGCCTTCCTGAAATATTCTCACTGCCTTGTTAAAATAGCGAAATATAGAATTTATGTAGGGCTTCGTGAAGAATTATTTTAAGAATTCATTAAATATCTATTGTTATTAGACATTCACCCGGCCTCTGAATCCTCTGGCTGCATAGTAAGATTCGGCTCCATTGTGATAGGTGAATACGTGATTGTAACGCCGATCGCAAAAAATGGCGCCCCCCAGTTTCCTGATTTCGTCAGGCGTCTTTATCCAGCTTGATGTTTTGGTATCGAAGGCTCCAAGTTGCTGTAGCTCGCGGTATTGTGCTTCTGAAAGCAGTTCGATGCCCATTGCAGCGGCCATGTCAATGGCGCTGTCAGCCGGTTTGTATTCTTTGCGCGACTCAAGAGCTTCGCGGTCGTAGCAGAGGCTACGACGACCTTTTGGGCTTTCGGCGGCGCAATCGATAAAAATAAATTCTCTTGATTTTTCATCGAATCCAATCACATCCGGTTCACCGCCTGTGCTTTCCATCTCGTTCAGCGTCCAAAGTTTTTCAGGTCTGGCTTCCAGTTTTTCCTGAATTTCATCCCAGTTCAGGTTTTTGTGGCGGTTCGTATTTTTAGCGAAGCGGCCTTTGAGTGTTACAATCAGGTCTTTACTCTGTTCCGGAGATAATTTTTTACTGTTTCCCGATATCATTGTCTTATTATTTAGGTTGAAAAATAGTTTTTAGATAATGCCCGCCCCAAGCAGGACAGAAAAAATCAGGAGCAAAACTGCAACTAGTGCCTGCAATGTTTTAATTGTTATTTTCCTGATCAGTTTGTTACCCAAATATACTCCGATGAAAGCTGAAACAATAGCTACAGACAGGAGAAATATTTGGTCGCGACTAATCGTCGGGAGGATGTTTTCTGAATAAATTGAAAGTCTGGTAACATCAACCAGACAGGCAATAGCAACACCTGTCCCGATAAACATTTCTTTGCTCAACCCGGCACGAATGAGAAAAGCGGTGCGTAAAGCCCCCTGGTTTCCTGAAAGTCCTCCGAAGAAGCCGCTAAGTATACCGCCAAGTGGCATGTATTTTCGGTCGAATTGGATGCCCGACAAGCGCGGTGTTAATTCCATCATCGAAAAAATGACAAGCAGGATGGCAATAACCAGCTTTACCGGAGTTATCAGAAATTGATGCCCGCCAAGCGAATAGACCGCCAGAGGCTTCAATAAGCTGATGGATGCCAGTAGTATGGCACCAGCGAAAGCAGCAACCACCGATGGGATTCCGAACCTGAGGATGATTTTCCAGTCGAGGTGCCGATAAAAAAAGCCAAACTTGATGAGGTTATTTGAAAAATGCACAATGGCAGTCATTGCAATAGCCATGTCAATAGGAAAGAAGAGGGCGAAAACCGGCATCAGCAAGGTGCCAAGCCCAAATCCGGAGAAGAGTGTTAGTCCTGCGCCAATCAGTGTAACGATGCCAACCCAGAAAATTTCCATGCTGAACTTTTTGCAATGAAACAATCTGGTTCTTCGGAAGTTCGTTGGGCGAAAATCTGTCTGACTGCAATATAAGTGTTGCGGCAAACTTGACTAAATCTGATGCAATTTTAATGTTATGGAGCGTAAACTTGTCAGTCGCTGATAGAAATTTCCAGATTTCCAGACAGTTTCTTTGTTCCATTAACCCGATAGCTGTCGAGCACCTCAACTTCGTCGTGCCCAACCGGAAAGCATGAGTTGCATTCTATCTTTTTCGACGAAAATGCTGTAATAAAGTATGTTTTGTCCTTAATTTCAATCTTGTAGTCAACTGCAATGTCGAATTTCTGTTTCAGAAAAGCGATCAATATACTATCGTTTTGATAGATGTCGTTAGCTGTATATCTGGTGCTGTCAATCAGAGTGGTGAAATTACTGTTCTTTTGGTATCTTGATAATTTTAACTGCGTTGTTTCTTCGGTGCTAAATCCAATCAGGCTTATCTCGTTAATATCGCTTAGTCCCAGACATTTTTTCTGCTGGCAGCAGGAATTCAAAAGCAGGAACGGTATAAGAACTAAAATTATGAATTTAGTTTTCATGCGGGATTGATGTGGTTATGAGTGTTTATTTTTTTTGAATTTTTCAAAAACCAGGCGTCGTGCAACGGCTACAAAATGTTATGGGCTGGGTTTTAATTTTTTCCAAATTTATAACCAACAGTTAAACCGAATACCCTGTTATTAATTTTATATCCATTATCTGTAGTTGCAGAAATATTGGTTAATCCTAAATTATAGTACAAGCTGAATTGGATAGAGCTAATCTCAGTTCCAACACTTGCTGTCATTCCAAAATCCGGGCGTTTGAGGTTATCACCACTATTGGTACCCCATTTAATATTTTGGCTATGTGATTCTGTTTGCCCATTCATTGTCAATTCAGATTTAGCTTTTCCACTTAGTCCTAACCCAATGTATGGGCCTAGAGCTCCGAAAATTTTAGTTTGACCCATATTAAAGTATGCCTTCCCGGTTAGTGGAACATCTATGTAAAGCAGATTATACGAATCTTTACGCTCGTACATCTCATTGCCTATTGTTTCTGTTACATTATTCTTAAATCCATTTGTCGACAGGAGTATCCCACTCTCAAAAGCAATTT
>JAEWME010000461.1 GCA_023393265.1 Bacteroidota bacterium
TATAAAGACAGCCTCGACAACATCGTCGGAATCCTGCACCTGAAAGACCTGATGCGCTCCATGTCGCGCAAAGAACGCTATTCGCTCTCACGTTTAACGAGACCGGCGTATTTTGTGCCCGAATCCATGAAGATCGGGAAGATCCTGAAAGAGATGCAGAAGCGCCGCTCCCATATGGCCATCGTCGTCGACGAGTTTGGCAGTTTCGAAGGAATTATAACCTTGCACGACATCATCGAAAATATCATTGGTGAAGTGCCGGAAGAAGGCGAGATTACGGAACCAGATGTGTTTGTGCGCGACGACCAGACTATCCTTGTTAGCGGCGACGCCCCGGTTGAAACACTTTCGGATCTGATTGAAGATTTCAGGGTAGACTTTGAAGAAATTGATTATTCAACAGTTTCCGGTTTTGTATTCAGCCAACTCGACAAAATTCCGGAACTGGGAGATAAAATAACACTTGAAAACTGCACCATTGAAGTGGTTGATATGGATGAGCACAAAATTGATAAGGTGCTGATTACAAAAAAGAAATAATCAGGAGTAGACAATTTTTGCTTTCAAGAAACCTCGTTTAGCTGGCCGAAAATGAATACACAACTTTAAAAACAAGCCGAAAATCTGTGATTATCTTGTATTTTTAGGCTAAATTCAGGAACGATAAAAACGAAAGATGACCTCTACTGTAATCATTGCTTTTTGTGTTTTGTTGCTCATTGCGTATCTGTTCGATCTTTCGGCTTCAAAAACCAAAATTCCGTCGGTAATCCTGCTGTTACTGCTGGGGTGGTTTGTGCGGCAAATCACGGATTTCCTGAATATTAATATTCCCGATTTATTTCCTTTTCTGCCCATTTTTGGCACAATAGGACTTATACTGATTGTGCTGGACGGTTCACTGGAACTGGAGTTGAACCGATCAAAAGTTGCATTGATCCGAAAATCGTTTTTCGGGGCACTGATTCCGATGATTGCCATGGCAGCACTGGTTTCTTACCTTTTTCGCTACTACGGCGATTATTCGTTTAAAGACAGCCTGATCAATGCCATTCCGTTTTGTATCATCAGCAGCGCCATTGCTATTCCCAGTGTTCGAAATCTGCCAAATTCAGAAAAAGAATTTATCATTTACGAAAGCAGTTTGTCGGATATCCTGGGCGTTATTTTCTTTAACTTCGTGGCACACAACGATTCATATGGGTTTCAACCTCTCGTGCATTTCGGACTTCAACTCTCGATTATCACAATCGTTTCGCTGGCCGCCACCATCGGGCTGTCGTTTTTACTGAGCAAAATTGAACACCGTATCAAATTTGTGCCGATCGTCCTGCTGATTATCCTCATTTATGCACTTTCCGAAGTTTATCATTTACCAGCCCTGGTTTTCATTATGGTTTTTGGATTGTCGATTGGCAACATCGAGGAAATCATCAAAATACGGTGGATCGAGCGGTTTAAGCCCGACATTCTAAACAAGGAAGTTCAGAAATTCAGGGAACTGGTTTCTGAAGGTGCCTTTCTTACAAGGGCCTTATTTTTCCTGCTTTTTGGTTACCTGATCGAAACTCGCGAAATACTGAACACCGGAACGTTGGTTTGGGCCGGAATCATTGTTGGGATCATTTTTTTGTTCAGGTTGATACAACTCCTTGTTTCCCGGTTGCCTGTTTTCCCGCTGCTTTTTGTCGCTCCACGCGGGCTGATTACCATCCTTTTGTTCCTGACCATTTTGCCTGAACATGTGATTCCGATTGTGAACAACTCGCTCATCATTCAGGTCATCCTCATCATTGCAGTAATCATGATGTTTGGTATGATGACCACCGCGAAGAAAGCATTGCCGGCCGATCAAACACGACCGGCAATGCCTCCGTCAGAAAATACAAATCACTGATTCTGCTTGGCCTCTTCTACCTGTGCGTCGATCACCGCAATGGTTACCATATTCAGGATGTCGCGCACCGAACTTTCCACATTCAGGATATGGATCGGTTTTTTCAGACCCATCTGGATCGGGCCAATGGTTTCACTCATACCAATTTCGAGCATCAGCTTATAGGCGATGCTGGCCGAACTCAGGTTCGGGAAAATCAGTGTATTGACATTCATTCCGTCGATCTTCGAGAATGGGAATTTATCGTGACGCAGGTCGCGGTCGAGTGCAAAGTTCACCTGCATTTCGCCGTCGATCAGCATTTCGGGATTGTTGTTATGCAAAAATTCGACTGCTTCGTGCACCATCGCCGGACTTCCCGCAGGACGTTCGCCAAAGTTTGAATAGGACAGCATTGCCATGACAGGCTCGGTATTGAACAACCTCACCGAATCGTGGGCCAGCTTGGCAATATCAATCAGCGTTTCTTTCGATGGGTGATTATTTACCATGGTATCGGCAAAGAAAAATGTGCCCAATTTGGTGGTTACAATGTTCAGCCCGGCAATGTGGCGCAAACCTTCGCGCATGCCCACAATCTCGATGGCAGGATTGATGGCATCATTGTACTTGGTATACACACCGGTAATGAAAGCATCAGCATCGCCTGCTTCCACCATCATCATTCCAAAATAGTTGCGGTCGAACATTTTCTCATAAGCTTCGCTATAGGTCATTCCCTCCCGCTGCCGACGGGCTGTGAACATACGGGCATATTTCTGGCGACGAGCTTCTTCACGATCGTGCCTCAAATTGACGATCTCAACACCCTGAAGTTCTATTTTATTCTCTGTGATAATCTTTTCAATTCGTTCCTCATTACCCAGCAGAATAGGAATGCAAATTCCTTCGGAGCGTGCAATCTGCGCCGATTTTAACATATTGATATGATTCGCTTCGGCAAAGACAACGCGCTTGGGGTTTTCCTTTGCTTTTTCGGTCAGGCCACGAATCAACTTGTTGTCTAGTCCCATTCGCTGCCTAAGATCTTCAGCATATTTTTCCCAGTCGTTGATTGGTTTGCGAGCCACACCGCTTTCGATTGCAGCTTTTGCCACAGCAGGCGCAACTGTCACGAGCAAGCGCGGATCGAGCGGTTTCGGGATAATATACTGGCGACCAAAATTCAGGCTATTGGTATTGTAGGCCGCTGTCACCACTTCAGGAACAGGCTCTTTTGCCAACGTCGCAATTGCCTTTACTGCTGCCACTTTCATCTCTTCGTTGATGGCTGTAGCCCGCACATCGAGTGCACCGCGAAAGATATAAGGAAACCCAAGTACGTTGTTAACCTGATTGGGATGGTCGCTTCGTCCGGTTGCAAAAACAATGTCATCGCGCGAAGCCATTGCTTCGGCATACGAAATTTCAGGATTGGGATTTGCCAAAGCAAAAACGATTGGGTTGGCCGCCATGCTACGCACCATTTCCTGAGATAAAACGCCTTCAACCGAAAGCCCCAAAAATACATCAGCTCCGGCAACTGCTTCCTCAAGCGTGTTAAAAGGTAATTCAGTGGCAAATGGTTTTTTGCGACTGTTCAGGTCGGTTCTCCTGACAGAAATAACGCCTTTGCTGTCAACCATCACCAATTTTTTTGGATCGGCTCCCAGGCGAATGTACAGATTCGAGCAGGCAGACGCTGACGCACCAGCCCCATTCACCACAATGCGAATGTCTTCAATCTTTTTGCCGACCAGTTCGAGCGCGTTGAGTAACGCGGCACCCGAAATGATGGCCGTTCCATGCTGGTCGTCGTGCATAATCGGAATATCGAGCGATTCTTTCAGCTTTTCCTCGATTTCGAAGCACTCCGGTGCTTTTATATCTTCGAGGTTGATACCGCCAAACGTACACGAAATAGCTTTCACTACCTCGATAAACTTCTGCGGATCTTTCTCGTTCACTTCAATGTCAAACACATCAATATCTGCAAATATTTTGAATAGCAAACCCTTTCCTTCCATCACCGGTTTACCGGCCAAAGCGCCAATGTCACCAAGCCCCAGCACCGCAGTCCCGTTCGAGATAACGGCAACAAGGTTTCCTTTAGCCGTATAATCGTAGGCATACTGCTGGTCCTTCTCTATTTCGAGGCAGGGAATTGCCACGCCGGGCGAATAAGCCAGCGATAAATCGCGTTGCGTACTATAAGGCTTGGTGGGAACCACCTGTATTTTTCCAGGACGCCCTTCTTTGTGATAATTCAGCGCATCCTGATTTTTCGAATTTTCCATTCCGTAAAGTTTGATAGTTGATACTCCACTCGTCTCTTCGCGACTCTTCTCTAAAGTAAAAACGAGTTAATCAAATGTATTTTGAATTTCAGTCGATTGAAGCAGGCGATAGTAAAAGATCAGAAAAAATTAATATCGGAGAAGAGATCCAATGATGATTAACCCAACGATTAACAGCATTACTTTTCTAAAACGGGCAAAGGGAAACAACCTATTCGAGTGTCTCTGTGAGTTTATTGAATGGCACAGTGAACTCGACATCCATCAGGAGTTTGAAACGCTGGCAGAAATTATCATATTCCTGTCGGGCCTTGTTGTGCAAACGTAAGCGCGACAAGGCAACCAGTTTCAGGTTCAGCGCTTTTTCATTCAACTCGTCGAAATACGAATGAAT
>JAEWME010000023.1 GCA_023393265.1 Bacteroidota bacterium
GGTGAAAGCCGGTGTAGCTGCCGAAGCCCAGTTGACCGACATCAAAGGTTCGATCATCAACCTGATGGAAACCAACCTGGAACTGGCCATCGATGACAAAGTTTCACCCCGCATGGATATGGAAAAATATCCAAACCTGATTGGCGAAATGATGTTCGCGAACGAGTCGGTTGATCGCATGGAAGACCGTACTCCGGAAGTGAACCATCCGATGGCCGAAAATCCCCGCGTTCAGCAATTGGCTAAAAAAGAACGTTTCGCATTCGATGCTTCAGGAAAACAACATTCAAAAATTAAACAATATGCGTATCGCGACGGTATTTTCGAAGCCATCATCGATCGTTTCTACAAAGACCCGACTTTGGTAGCTTACGGTGAAGAAAACCGCGACTGGGGTGGCGCTTTCGCCGTGTACCGCGGTTTGACCGAAGCTTTGCCATACCACCGTTTGTTCAACTCGCCGATTTCTGAAGCCTCGATTGTGGGTACAGCCATTGGTTACGCCATGTGTGGTGGCCGTGTGATTCCTGAAATCATGTATTGCGACTTTCTGGGCCGTTGCGGCGACGAGGTGTTCAACCAGCTTCCAAAATGGCAGGCGATGAGCGGAAACGTGATCAAAATGCCGGTGGTGTTGCGCGTTTCTGTAGGATCGAAATACGGTGCACAGCATTCGCAGGACTGGACCGCTTTGACTGCTCAAATCCCCGGATTGAAAGTGGTTTTCCCGGCTACACCATACGATGCCAAAGGTTTGATGAACTCGGCTCTGCAGGGAACCGACCCGGTGATCTTCTTCGAAAGTCAGCGTTTGTACGATTTGGGCGAGCATTTCCACGAAGGCGGCGTGCCTGAAGGATATTACGAAATTCCGATGGGCGAACCGGATGTAAAACGCGTTGGTAAAGATGTAACCATCCTGACCATTGGTGCCACCTTGTACCGCGCCATTGAAGCGGCTGACAAACTTCAGGAGAAATATGGTATTTCGGCTGAAGTAATCGACGCCCGCAGCCTGGTGCCATTCAACTACGAACCGGTGCTGGCTTCATTGAAAAAGACCGGTCGTATCGTGATTTCGGGCGATGCTTCATCGCGTGGTTCGTTCATGAAAGAAATGGCGCAGACCATTTCAGAACTTGCTTTCGACGATCTGGACGCTCCACCGGTAGTGGTTGGCTCGCGCAACTGGATCACTCCGGCATACGAACTCGAAAATTCCTTCTTCCCATGTGCTGAATGGATGATCGACGCGATCCACGAAAAAATCCTGCCATTAAAAGGCCATGTGGTGAAAAACAATTTTACTTCTGCAGAGCAAATCAGGAGGAATAAGTTGGGAGTATAGGTCAAGTAAAAAGGCAAAATACTGCGGAATGGAGTCATCCCGAATTTATTTCGGGATCTGAATTTTAAATTGTTGAGATCCTGAAACAAGTTCAGGATGACCGTATCTTGGACTTTTATTCTTCGATTCATCCGATGAATACTCAAAATAAATGCAAAAGCCCCCGTTGTCCGGAATGGATGGCGGGGGCTTGGTGTTTTGTGAACTATAACTCAAAAAGGTAAATCATCAAAATCAAAATCAGCGTAAAAAATGTAATCATTTTTTACGAACTGGAATTTTCTAAAGCTTTTGTTCTCAATTTGAGTATAGATGTTAAGAAGAAAAATTTCAATTTTAGATAGAAATTCAAATAGTAGATCTGCACTTATTATGAAAAAGCTATTGTCTTTCTCTAGTTTAATACCAATAAATTGTGATAATATCTTCTGGTCTTCTTTTGAATTATTTCTAATATGTGAGTTTTCGTGAACAATTAAATTTCGTAATTTTTGGAAGTCTGTTATTCTAATCCATTCTTTATCAATTTGATCAAATTCAATATTGACAAATTTTGATAAAAATCTTCTTGCTTTTTGGATTATGTTTGAACCAGCCAAATCATTTAAACCAATTGCTAGATCTACTTCTGTTTGAATTTTTTCACATATTGTATTCAGGCTGGTTTCAAAGAAAGTATAAAGTGATACAATTGATGAATTGTAAAAATGACTAGGTATTTTAATGTAATCTAGATAATAGAAGCTTTTGAAAAAGTCTTCACTGTCAGGATCTTCTAGAATATCTTGTTTTAACAATTGATCAAGATGTTCTTTCCGAACATTTAGCTTTTCAATATTAAATGTCAAATATTCGTTGAAGTAGCTAATTTCATGTTGAAAGTTATACCTTAAATCATCAAGACTAATTTTTATTGGGTAGTTTTCTTGCATTAGTTTAATTTTGAAATCGTTTTTAGTTGATAATTATATTGATCTAAGCTAGTCGATAATTGAATTATATACAATAATTCGGAATGGTTTTGTAATCAAAAAGTTATGAACAGGAAATGGGGAGAACTACCTTCGGCACGCCTTCCTAATGTCCGGCCTTCGACTGCTTCGTGCCCAGGCCCCGGAGGTGCGCGAAGATGTTTTCTTTCTTGAAGATTTAAATTTTTGATTTTTTTGATGAAATATTGCTGTTCAAAGCGCCGCTCCCTGAGCCTGTCGAAGGGAGCATCTCACAACAATCGGCCTTCGATACGTTTCACTACTCAGGCCTCGAAGTTGCGCGATAACCTTCTTCTTTTGAGCTTTCCGTTTTTAATCTTTTGCGAGCCGAAACTCTTATTCAAAGCTCCGCTCCCTGAGTAGCGGAGCGTATCGAAGGGAGCATTTTTGGCGGAGCAGTCAAAGGAAAGCCTGTGGAAGGGAGCTATCTACGTTTTTGCCTGTAACTTTTTGCAACTCAGGCAAATCTTCCGTTCTGCCTTGAATTAAGGCAATCTTTTTATCCCGGCTCCAACCTTTAATTTGTTGCTCCCTGTAATAAGCTAGGTCAATCCTTGGGTATTCTTCCCAATAAACCAATTCAACAGGCAGTCGTTTGCGGGTATGGTTTGCGCCTTCACCTGCCTGATGTTCTTTCATTCGCCGTTCCAAATTGTTGGTGCTTCCGGTATAGAAACTACCGTCAACGCAGAGAAGTATGTAGAGATAACCTTTCATGCTTAAATTTATGGAATTAATATTGATTTTCAATTCATTAGTTGAGGCTTGTAAAATAAGCGGTCAAGGTGCCGCTCCCTGAGTAACGTGTTTCCCGAGCGCGAAGCAGTATATTGAAAGTGTATCGAAGGGAGCATCTCCATTTTTGTAACAAAAATTTAATCGTTGTAATTCATTCGTTTGACATAGTTTTGCGCGGAATTAACCCAAGTTGGTCAGAATCAAAATTCAGGAGTTATGGATCGGAGGGTTTGGGTGAAAATAGCTGGTTTAGCAAGCGTCGGGGCGCTTTTGCCCGATTGTTTAAATATTAAAGTTTCGCAAAAACGAATGAATGATAATACTTTGCCGGTAAACCCGGTGGACGGTTTTTCAAAAGAAGATTTTGGTTCGGGTTTTAAGTGGGGAGTTGCTGCTGCTGCCTATCAAACTGAAGGCGCGTGGAATATCGATGGAAAAGGCGAGTCGAATTGGGATCATTTTTCGCGCAAGTCTGGTAAAATCGAGAGAGGCGAGAATGCTGATGTAGCCGCCGATTTTTATCACCGCTATGAGGAAGACATCGAATTGATCAGACAAATGAATTTCAACGTCTTTCGGTTTTCTTTGTCGTGGCCGCGCATTTTGCCTAATGGAACGGGCGAAGTAAATCAGAAAGGACTGGACTTTTACCATCGGGTGATCGACAAATGTTTGTCCGTAGGCTTGGAACCATGGATTACCATCTATCACTGGGACTTGCCGCAGGTTCTGGAAACACAGGGTGGTTGGGGGAACCGGCAAATATTGGGGTGGTTTAGTGAGTATGTCGATGTGGTGACTCGCGAATTTGGATCCAAAGTGAAAAACTGGATGGTGATGAACGAGCAACTTTCGTTCACTGCGGGCGGCTACCTGGCTGGCTTCCTTGCCCCGGGACGAAGAAATATCCCGCTTTTCCTGAAAGCTGTTCATCATTCGGTGCTTTGTAATGCCGACGGTGGCCGGATCATTCGCCGCAATGTGCCCAACGCCAATATTGGCACTACCTTTTTTACTGCATGGATTGAGCCAGTCGATCAGCAAAAGAAAAACGTTGAGGCAGCCCAGCGGGTGGATGCCGGAATTAACCGGATGTTTATCGAACCTTGTTTGGGGATGGGTTACCCGGATGAGACTTTGCCGGTGATCAAAAAAATCAGGAAATATTTTGAGGAAGGCGATGAGGAACGCATGGTTTTCGATTTCGATTTTATCGGCATACAATATTATTTCCGTTCGGTGGTCGAAAAATCGGTGATTCCCGGAATCAGGGCAACCGATGTGAAAGCGACAAAGCGCAATGTTCTGGTTAACGAAATGGGCAACGAGGTTTATCCTGAAGGGCTGTATCAAATTCTTCGGAAATTTTCCGCTTATAATGGAATCAGGAATATGCTGGTTACCGAAAACGGCACGTGTGTGACCGATCGGCTGGAAAACGGAAGGGTGCACGATGCCGGACGAATTCAGTATCTGGCGGAGCATCTGGCGACATTGCTGAAAGCGCGCCGCGAAGGTGTGAATGTAACCGGCTACTTTGTTTGGTCGCCAACCGACAATTTTGAATGGGACAAAGGCTTTCGTACCCGCTTCGGATTGGTTTACGTCGATTTCCTGTCGCTCGAACGAACAATGAAAGATTCAGGCCTTTGGTTTCAGGAGTTTTTGAAGTAGTATTTATATAATATATGTAGTAGCCACAAAATACC
This sequence comes from Bacteroidota bacterium, assembly GCA_023393265.1. Classification (GTDB taxonomy): domain Bacteria; phylum Bacteroidota; class Bacteroidia; order Bacteroidales; family Prolixibacteraceae; genus Aquipluma. Next base: position 4,788 of record JAEWME010000023.1, read on the forward strand.
TGGCATAGAACCGGCACTTTGTGGCTAATCAGCGAATGCAATAATTAGTCAGGAATGACCTTTCACTACAATTTTCAAAATTTTCAGGTTTAAAGCGAAAAATCTGAAAATCTGCCAGGGAATGAAATTTCGCCAGAACAAAGTTTTTTTCGTAGGCATTGGTGCGTAGTATTCTTGCGAGTATCCTCTTTTTGATGTTTTCATATCGATCTTTTTATTTCAATTCAAAATTTTTTACTCCGGAAGCAGGTACCAAAACGGATAACCTTTGGCTTTGTGTAAAAACATATAGTGCATAAACCATTTTAGCCAGTGACCGGCCAGACCAGGTTCGCCCATGGTGTCGTTGATGTTTCGGCCCCAGTCGGGGTATTTTTCCCAATCGGGAACAATTGGAGAAACAGTCATTGCGGCCGAATTGCCATTTAAAAAGCCGTACCCGGCCGAAACAATACAGGCAGCTCCCATTTTTCCCATCGATGCCCGGTGTTTCAGTTTGGGTTCACCACATTTAATCCATTCTGTAATATTCTGGGCAACAATTTTTCCCATTACCCCGGATGGCATCCCGGTGCGTGGCGGGGTAGGGAAGATGGCCGTTCCGTTTTTGCTTTTTTGTGGTTTCGAAATGGCGTGCGGTGGAGCAAAAGCAATTCCCGGGGCAAAAATGTTGGGATAATCCGGGTTCTGATAAGTCGATGGCCAGTCGTTAATCGACCATTCTTCGTATGGTTTTGCAGCATAATCAGCATCAACTTTCATCAGGTTGTTTGGCAGGAAGAGTTTGGCAGTGATGTCTTCGCCGCTTCCGGAGAATGCTTTGATACCATGTCCGGAGAACGATGGAATGAGCATGGCGAAATCGAATGATTCTTCATGGTACTCGCCGTCGAGCGTTTCGTAGAGAATTTTGTTGGGCTCAATTTTATAAACTCCGGCCTGCTTGATCCATTCGATGCCGCGCTCGATGAAAAACGATTCGGTGAAAATCTTGGTCGAAGTAATGTAGCCGCCTTTTTTGATAAACGCGCCGCCCATGCCAAAATCGCCCAGTTCGTATTCGTTCGATATCCATTTAATGTCGGCCATGTCGCGCAGGCCACGTTTGCGTATTTCGTGCTCCACATTCAGGATGTATTCAAAAGCAGCACCCTGGCAGGTCGAGAGCGCATGCCCGGTTCCGATGATAAATTTTTGCCGTTGCCCGGCTTTCATCTTCTCAAAACTTTCCTGAAGTTTTTGCCACGTATGGGCAGCATGGTCGTAAGTGCAAACTGAAAGAGAGTTCTTATCGGGACCGAGACCCGGCGTAGCATCAAAATTCAGCTTTGGGCCCGTTGCATTTACCAGGAAGTCGTACCACACATCTTCTGTTTCGCCACGCTTTTTGGCTTCGGTATATTCAATCCGAACAAATCCTTTTTTCTGGCTGGCATCGCCTTCCGGATGAATAGACACGCACTGCGCTTGCTTATAGACGGTTCCCCAGCGTTTGTATAGCGGAGCCAGTTTAAACCGGACCTGGTCAACCGTCATCTGCCCGACGCCAATCCAGATATTAGATGGTACCCACTGGTAATACTGGTTGGGGGTAACTACTACCACCTCGTGTTTTTTTGAAAGCCATTTGCGCAGGTATGCCGATGCTGTATGTCCGGCGATTCCCGCTCCTAAAACAACAACTTTTGCCATAATTTTATTTTGAGTTAAAAATTACCATGTTGTTTTGGCTGGTCACTTCCTGAAATTTATTTCGATTCTTTTCCTGAAATGCTTGCGCTCCCGTATTTCCGGTGCAATCAGTCGCGAATATTTAATTGATAGGAGAATCTTCCTGTCTTTAAAATTTTCGCCCAATAAATATATCTATTTATCTAGATGTTTTGGAGCAAGCGACTGTTTTTATTCGTGTTTATTCAGCATTTTTTTATCAGATTTTTCGGAAGTTGAATAAGAACGGGTAAAAGTGTTAAACTAACTTAAATTCATTATAAATAACAGCGGCAGGAAATGAAAAAGGATTTTTTGAAAAATAAGGTTGATTGTTTGATTTTCTTTGTCTGTAAGCCTTTCAGGGCGCGGATTACACGTGATTTTATTTTTGTTTTACAATAAGGTTTAAAACAGACTTGGCTGTCCGGCTTGCCTCCCGGTTACTTCCTTGATTTCTATGAGGTGAATATCTATATTTGCTTCCCTTTAAAACCAGAGGGATATCAGCGTGGCCGAAAATGTTCATTTTCAGCGCCTGTAATTCATCAGAATTAAATTAACAAAACACAATAACTCAATTATCTTCGTATGAAAGGATACAAGATTATCGTTCTTGCCAAACAGGTTCCGGATACAAGGAATGTGGGCAAAGATGCAATGAAAGCAGATGGGACCGTTAACCGTGCGGCTCTTCCGGCTATTTTTAATCCGGAGGACCTGAACGCACTCGAACAGGCATTGAGAATTAAGGATAGTTTTCCGGGTACGACCATTACCGTGCTGACAATGGGACCGGGTAGGGCCGCCGAAATTATCCGCGAAGGTTTGTTCCGTGGTGCCGACGACGGTATTTTACTTACCGACCGTGCTTTCGCAGGTTCCGACACGCTGGCAACTTCTTACGCGCTGGGTCAGACCTTGAAAAAACATGGCAACTACGACATCATCATTGCCGGTCGTCAGGCCATCGATGGCGACACCGCACAGGTTGGTCCGCAGGTAGCCGAAAAGCTTGGCATTCCGCAGGTAACTTACGCCGAAGAAATTCTGGCCATCGAAAAAGGTAAAGTAACAATCAAACGTCGTCTCGAACGAGGTGTTGAAGTGGTAAAATGCCCCATGCCAATGGTGGTAACCGTAAATAGTTCTGCTCCGGATTGCCGCGCGCGCAATGCCAAACTCATCATGAAATACAAACATGCCAAAACGGTAACCGAAAGGCAGGAAGCCAATGAAGACTATCTTCACTTGTATAGCGACCGTCCTTATCTGAATATAAAAGAATGGACTGTTCAGGAAATTGAGGTCGACATGAACGAACTTGGATTGAATGGTTCGCCTACCAAGGTGAAGAAAGTTGATAACGTGGTTCTTCAGGCAAAAGAAGCCAAAGTGGTTTCGGCAGCCGACGAAGAAATCGATCAACTGATGCGTGAGTTAATTGAAAGTCATACAATTGGATAATTCCTGAAACTATGAATAGCGTTTTTGTATATTGCGAAATAGAAGACGGACAGGTAGCCGAGGTTAGCCTTGAGCTTCTGACTAAAGGTCGCGCACTGGCAACCGAATTGAAATGTAAACTGGAGGCAATCGCCATTGGCCATAAACTCGACGGAATCGAAAAAGAGATTTTTCCGTACGGTGTTGATGTTTTGCATGTCGCCGATGACAAACGCCTCGCACCTTATACAACCTTGCCACATACTTCAATAGTGGTGAAACTTTTCCACGAAGAGCAGCCACAAATTGCGCTGATGGGTGCCAGTTCGATTGGCCGCGACCTTGGTCCGCGTGTCTCGTCGGCACTCCACAGCGGCTTGACTGCCGACTGTACTTCATTGGTAATTGGCGATCACGAGGACAAGAAGGCGGGCAAAGTGTACAGCGATTTGCTCTACCAGATTCGTCCGGCCTTTGGTGGTAACATCATTGCAACCATTATCAATCCTGATTGCCGTCCGCAAATGGCAACTGTTCGCGAAGGTGTAATGAAAAAAGCCATTCTCGACGCTGCCTACAAAGGGAAGGTGAACAAACTCGATGTTTCGAAATACACCACCGACACTGATTTTGTGGTTGAAATCATCGAACGACACATGGAAAAAAGTAAAGTGAACATCAAAGCTGCACCGATTGTAGTGGCCGGAGGTTACGGCGTTGGTTCGAAGGAAAATTTCAACCTTCTTTTCGAACTGGCCGAAGTGCTTGGCGGCGAAGTTGGTGCTTCGCGTGCTGCAGTTGATGCCGGTTATGTGGAACACGAACGGCAAATTGGTCAGACAGGAACGACTGTTCGTCCGAAATTGTATATAGCCTGTGGTATTTCAGGACAGATACAACACCGTGCCGGGATGGAAGAATCGGCTCAGATCATAGCCATCAACACCGATCCCGAAGCTCCGATCAATGCGATTGCCGATTATGTGATCACCGGCGACGTGAACGAAATCTTGCCTAAAATGATTAAATATTACAAGGCAAACACCAAGTAATCTCTCAACCGAAAAATGTAAATAAAATGGCTAATTTTTATACAGACAATAAAGACCTGAAATTCCATTTGTCCCATCCATTGATGGAGAAAATTGTTCGGCTGAAAGAACGGAATTTCGAAGAAACAAAGAAGTACGACTACGCTCCGATGGATTATGAGGATGCTTTCGATAATTTCGACAAGGTACTGGAAGTTGTTGGCGAAATTTGTGGTGACATCGTTGGCCCAAATGCAGAGAGCATCGATGCTGAAGGGCCTCAGGTAGTCGACGGACATGTGCAATATGCCCGTGGAACAGAAGAAAACATCAAGGCGCTCCGCAATGCCGGGTTGATGGGAATGTCTTTACCCCGTCGTTTTGGCGGGCTCAATTTCCCGATTGTACCTTATATTATGGCTGCAGATATCGTTTCGCGTGCAGATGCGGGGTTTGTAAATATCTGGGGACTTCAGGATTGCGCCGAGACCATCAACGAATTTGCTTCTGAGGAACAAAAAATGAAATACCTGCCGCGTGTTTGCGACGGCGAGACGATGGCAATGGATCTCACCGAACCCGATGCCGGCTCCGATCTTCAGGCAGTGCAACTGAAAGCCACTTGGGACGAAAAGAAAGGCACCTGGTTGCTGAATGGCGTGAAACGTTTCATTACCAACGGCGATGGTGACATTTCTCTGGTGCTTGCCCGTTCTGAGCCAGGAACGAAAGATGGTCGCGGTTTATCGATGTTCATCTACGATAAGCGTGATGGAGGCGTAACTGTCCGTCGTATCGAGCATAAAATGGGTATCATTGGTTCTCCAACCTGCGAATTGGTATTTAAGGATGCCCCTGGCGAATTGGTGGGCGACCGCAAAATGGGACTTATTAAATATGTAATGGCCCTGATGAACGGAGCTCGTCTTGGAATCGCAGCCCAGTCTGTAGGTGTTTCCGAGTCTGCATACCGCGAAGCCCTTTCGTATGCAAGGGAACGTATGCAGTTTGGAAAGGCGATTATCCGTTTTCCCGCCGTTTACGAGATGATCACAGCCATGAAGGCCAAACTGGACGCTTCGCGTACCTTATTATACGAAACAGCCCGTTTTGTCGATGTATATAAAACCTATATGCACATAGCAGAAGAACGCGCTCTGGATAAAGACGAGAAGGCTGAATTAAAGAAATACCAGAAACTGGCTGATTTGTACACGCCTTTGGCAAAAGGTCTGTCGAGCGAATTCTGTAACCAGTTGGCGTATGACGCCGTTCAGATCCATGGCGGATCCGGTTTCATGAAAGATTACCCGGTTGAGCGCATTTATCGCGACGCCCGTATTACTTCAATATATGAGGGAACAACTCAATTGCAGGTGGTTGCTGCCATTCGTGGGGTTACTACCGGTGGCTACCTGGCTCAGATAAGGGAATATGAAGCGCAGAAAATCACACCGGAGTTGGAGTATTTGCGCCGGACGCTGATTATACTGACAGATGAATTTGAGCAAGCTGTAGACAAAGTCGTTAATAGCAACGATAATGAATTTATCGATTTTCACGCTCGTAGAATGGTCGAAATGGCTGGATACATCATTATGAGTTACCTGCTCGTGCTCGATAGTAATCGGGAACCGTCATTCACTAAATCTGCAAAAGTCTTCATAAAAATGGCTAAATCTGTAGTAAAAGGTCATGCCGAGTTCATTCGCAGTTCCGTTGTCGAGGATCTGGCTGCCTATAAAATTGAGATGGAATAGTCTTTCCTGAACGATATTTTCAGAAGGCTGGTCATTTCGATCAGCCTTTTTTTATTCATTTTTGATGCGCTTTGGCATATTTTACGCCGTTCCCTTCCTTATTTCAATCGCAGAAGGCCGGTTTGCTGAGGCCCGAAACTGACACCTTACGTGGGTTTCAGAGGTATTTCTTCGAGTTCGGACAGTTTCTTTACGCAAAGCATCAAATTTTTTCCAGATATAAGGTTCTTTATTTCAGCCGTCTACAAGATATTGGTGAAAAATCCACAAAAAAAGGTATATTTTGAGTTTGTGCGGAAAGAAAAAGGGTCTATATTTGCAGCCGCTTTGGGAGGAAATGGCGACAAAGAATCCTGGGTGGCGGGTTCATAAATTAGTGAAGCAGAGGGGTTTAAATATTTTTCGAAATAAAATTGGAAAATATTTGGATGATTCAGAAAAAGGGTTTTTCTTTGCAGCCGCTTTGAAAGAAAAGCGGGGTTCAGGAAGGC
>JAEWME010000212.1 GCA_023393265.1 Bacteroidota bacterium
TATGAACGACCACGAAATGTTAGTTTTCGGTGGTTACGGTAGTAAATCCGGCAGGCAAGAGCTTTCTCCAACTTTCTATTATGATCTGTATGCCTTCGATCTTAACAACTACACTTTTAAAAAATTATGGGACTTTGAGAATGCTTCAGAACCATTTGTTCCGTGCGAATCACTTGTAGTAGATTCAAAATCAAGTAGTTTCTATACGTTAATATACAACTCAGGTAGTTATGCAACACAACTTCGTTTAGCAAAATTTGGTATTGAGAAAAGCGAACATCTTTTTTTCGCCGATTCAATACCTTTCAATTTTATTGATACCCAGTCGTGGTGTAATTTATTCTTGAATAAAAAAACTTCACAACTTGTAGCAATTGCGTCTCATAATTCTGAAGTTTCACTTTATTCAATTGCTTATCCGCCATTGTTACCTGAGGACGTTTATCAGCATGTTCCGGCAAAGAAAACATGGCTGTTATGGTTAGTGGGCGGACTTTTGCTGGCTGTCTCTGTATTTGCAATGGTTATAGTCAGCCGACGAAAAAAGAATGATGGAATAATTGAAGGTTTGTACAAGCAGTTCGATCACCCGAATATTGTGCCTATCATGCCAGCCGAGCGAAAAACTATATCATCAGTGTTGCTGTTTGGTGGATTTCAGGTATGTAACAGGCAAGGTGAAAATATTACCTCGGCATTTTCACCAACTTTAAAGCAACTCTTCCTCTTTGTTTTGCTTCATACACTGAAAAGTGGCAAGGGTGTTTCTTCGGTTAAACTCGATGAAGTACTCTGGTACGATAAATCAGGAGAGAGTGCAAGAAATAACCGCAATGTGAATATCAGCAAGTTGCGTACAATTCTGGAGGAAATGGAAGGTGTGGAAATTGTTACCGAAAATTCTTTCTGGAAAATAAAATTCGACGAATCAGTCTATTGCGATTATATGGAAGCGCTTGCGCTTTTATATAAATCAAAAACTGAAGCGCTGAATGAGACTGAAATGATTGAACTTATCAGGCTTTTATTGGTAGGGGAGATGATTCCTAATCTTCAGAATGAATGGGTTGATGTTTTTAAAGCTCAGTTTGCCAGCGAAATAATTGATGCACTAAGCGCGCTTTTCAGCGATGATAGTGTCAAGGAAAATTTCAGTCTTCGTTACCATCTTGCCGAGTGTATTTTGGTTTATGATCCATTCAATGAGGACGCTTTCTCTACGAAATGTACTGTTTTGTATCACCTTGGAAAAAAGAGCGTTGCGAAAAACCTTTACGATTCTTTCTGTCGGGAATACAAGCAAGCACTCGGTATTAATTATGGTGTTGCTTTCAACGACCTTATTCGATAGTTCCTGATACTTTATTGATTAATAAATATTTGTGCTTGATTGAGCCGTTGATTACACCTAAAATTCTTTCATTTTTACTTAACTGCTCCTTTACATTTCAACTTGTAAATTAATGTTTTATAACACAAAAGTTAAGATTGAATTAACGCGATTGGCTTCGCCGGAGGCTATCTTTGTAACGTTATCACATTTCATAAGTTAGGTTTGATTAGTTTTATTGGTTTAGTTAGTTTAGTTAGGTTTAGGAAAAGGATAGGTTAGAGAATCTGTCCTTTTTTCTTTTTATCAATCCTGATGGTTATGCGGATGACGAAAACAGTAGATGTAGTGGTCATTAACCATTCCGGTAGCCTGCATGTGTGAATATATTACTGTCGATCCGACAAATTTGAATCCCCGTTTACGTAAATCATTGCTGATTTTATCAGAGAGTTCACTTGTGGCAGGCATATCTCCGGGCTTTTCAAACAAATTTACGATCGGCTTTCCATCAACGAAACTCCAGATGTAACGATCGAAACTTCCAAACTCCTCAGCCACTTCCAGAAACCGTTTTGCGTTGTTGATGCTGGCTTCAATTTTAGCCCTGTTCCTGATGATTCCTGCATTTTGCATTAATTCTTCAACTTTTACCTGGTCAAAAGCAGCTACCTTTTTCACATCGAAATCATCATAAGCCTTCCTGAATGCTTCTCTTTTCCGGAGGATTGTCATCCAGCTTAATCCGGCCTGCATACCTTCCAAAATCAGGAATTCAAACAGTTTTTGGTCATCGTGAAGCGGTTTTCCCCATTCTTCATCATGGTAGGCGCTCATTATCTCATTTTTGTCGGCCCAGGCGCATCGTTGTTTCATTGTCTGTTTTTTTTGCCAATATAGTGTTTAAAAAAGTAAAAAGAACGTTTCCTGAAGGTCAGCCTTTCCTTTAATGGTTAACGATTTCAAAAAATAATTAAAATTCCGGAAAGGAAGCTAAACCGCCTAAAATGTTATTTTTGCTCTTCCTATATTGCGTCTCAATGAAAAGACTGATTATTATACTCTTTATGGTTGTTTCGAATCTGGCATACAGTCAGTTGAATATTGACCATTACATCCGGGTTGGTGAAACACGTATCCAGATTGGCAACTATGTTGGGGCCATCGAAAATTTCAACATTGTTATCAGGTTCAAACCGCACCTGCCTGAACCGTATTTTTATCGCGGAGTGGCCAAACATCAACTGGAAGACTATCGTGGCGCGATTCAGGATTACAACACGGCAATCGATATAAAGCCTTATTATCCGGATGCTTTTATGAACCGCGGACTGGCTTATCTCCAGATCAATGAATACGAAAAAGCCATTGCCGATTATAACCGTGCGGTGGAACTCGATCCGAACAATGCCAACATTTATAACAACAGGGGAATTGCAAAAATGTCGATGAAGGACATTGATGGTGCCATTACCGATTACGATAAAGCACTGGAGATTAATCCGAAGATGACAAACAGCTTGATAAACAGGAGCAATGCCCGCCTGATGAAAAATGATTTGCGCGGTGCAATCAAGGATTTGAACCAGGCAATTATCATCAGGCCACATTTTGCAAATGCTTATTTATTGCGCGGACTGGCACGTTTCGAACTGAATGACTATGCTTCGGCTTTGCGCGATTTTGATCAGTGCCTGAAACTCGACCCGCAAAGCGCCTACGCTTTTGCCAATCGCGGTATTGTGAAACAAAAGCTTGAAGATTTTCGAGGTGCAATTGTTGACTATAACATGGCCCTGCAACTCGATCCAACTATGGCAAATGTTTATATGAACAGGGGAATTGCCAAAGAAGTACTAAAACAAACTGGCTCGGCTGATGACTATGCCATGGCCGCCAAACTTGATCCAAAATTTGCATTTAACCCGAAAGACGTAGACTATTCGGGACTGAATCAGTCGAAACAAAATGCAGGTCAGCAGAATCAGCAAAATAAACAGGGCGCACAGCCGGGTAATGTACCGCAAACGACCAATTCGCAGGCAACTGCATCGAATGTGCAAAAAGATAAATCTGAAGCCGCTGATACCGGCCCGAAACAGGAAACAAAAGAAGAAAGAGATCGCCGACGCCTCAAACTGGCGCTGGCCGATACCAGAAACTTCCCTGAGGCTAAGGAAACGCCGGAAGACGATGGTCTTATACAGAACAGGAATATTGTCATTGATTTGCAGCCCATCTTTATTATTTCTTCATATAGTAAGTCTGACGCCGATTTTGAGCGCATTCAGTACTATAACCTTGAACTGGAGAATATCAATAATTTCAACAATTACGATCCTGTAATGACTATTTCGAACAAGTCTGCGGATAACTTGAGGGAAACTTTCAGAAATAATATCTTGTATTTTAATGAAAAGATTAAGATTAATGCTTCTGAAAGCCAGAATTTTCTGAGTCGTGGAATTTTCTATGCCTTAGTTGATGACTATACCAGCGCTGTTTCCGACATACAAAAGTCGATTGAATTGAATGAAAAAAATGCGCTGGCTTATTTTTCACGCGCCAATTGTCACCTTGAAATGATTAACCAGATAGAGCAGGTATCAGAAGAAACAGCACTCATCTCACTTCCGTTGAAAAATGACCCGAAGCAACCTGCTATATCAACAGAAACTGGCACTGTGACCGACTATTCGAATGTGCTTGCCGATTATGATCTTTGCCTGAAAATCAATCCGAAATTTCAGTATGCTTATTTCAATCGGGCTTATGTGAAATGCAAAATGAAGGATTATAAAGGGGCGCTCGACGACCTGAACAAGGCCATTGAAATAGAAAAAGA
>JAEWME010000215.1 GCA_023393265.1 Bacteroidota bacterium
TTTTTTTCCTGAATCTCACCATGTAGTTGCCTTGCCAGTAAAGGATATGTCAGCAATCCACGGCCAATCATAAAATGGTTTTGTTCAGGAAGAATGCTCCTGATTTGTTCAAAATCGGTTTGCGAAAAGATGTCGCCATTGTACACAAGTGGATGTTTGGTTAATGGTAATGCGGAGGCAAAAAGTTGCGTATCAGCTTTTCCTTCATACATCTGGTCGGCTGTTCGCGGATGAAAAATCACTTCTTCCAGCGAAAAATTGTTGAGTATTCCGAAGATTTGCTGACAGTCGATTTTGTTGGTCATGCCAGCCCGCATTTTCACTGAAAATTTTGTTTCAGGAAAACGGGTGAAAAGTTGCTCCAGTACAGCCGATAATTCTTCCGGCTTCTGCAACCATGCAGATCCGCGGCCTTTGTTGGTTGCCATCGGGTAGGGGCAGCCCAAATTCAGGTTTATTTCCAGGTAACCGTGGTCAACAAGAATTGCTGTTAATTCGAGTAGTTCTGTGCCATCAGAAAACAGAACCTGCGGAACTGTCATTCTCATCGGGTTATTCTCAGGAAGGACTTCCCGCAACTGCGACTTTTTTATTTCTCTCCCTTTCCCGTATGACAGGTACGGAATAAAATACTTGTCGATTCCGCCGAAGCAATCAGCAAACACCCGGCGAAAGGTGTAATCGGTGAATCCTTGTAACGGCGCCTGATAAAGTTTTAATGGTGTTTCAATCATTGATCTAAAATTAACGGAAATCGGAACTTTTTACTGGAAAATAAAAGCTATAAATCACTACTTTTGCGGCCACAAACTTATACAATTGGCCGGTAGCATGCAATTGAATCAACTTGAGGCGGACTCAGCAACCAATAACCTGACGATAAACCACGATTCTTTGCCTATTCAGGGCGCCCAGGTAAGCGTCGATTCGCAAAGTGTTTACGTTTTTGATCCGTCGACACTCGATTCACTGAGCTTGAATTATGTGGCTCCCGATAGTGTGATTACGTTTGGATACCTGCCCGAATGGTCGCAGTTTCGCGGTCCGTACAATGTCAAAGGTTTCGATTTCGAAGGGAAATTAGTAAAGCAGCTTCCGTACGATTCGCTTCATACTGTGCTGAAAGGTGTGGAAGTAGTTTTCCCCGGGAAAAAGATTTTCAGGAGTAACCCTGACTGGTTGATTGGTGTCCTTTTGATTTGTTTGGTGCTGTTTGCAACGGTTCGGCTGATTTTTAACAAATATCTCAGCCAGTTGATGCAATCGACGATAAACTATTCGACTTTTACCCGGATGTTACGTGAGCGGTATTTCAATTTTCTGCATGCTTCTTTTCGGCTCGACATCGTTTTTAATGTTACCATTGCGTTGTTTTCGTACCAGTTTCTCGCATTACACAAAATTAATTTCGGACTTGACAATTCATTTTATGTTTTTTCGGCTTGTCTCGGAATTGTAATCGGTTATTTCACGGCGAAGCGTTTACTTTATTATTTACTTGGAATACTCACCGAATCACGACAGGAAGTTCATGAATATTTATTTAGTATAACGGTGTATAATAGGGTATTAGGTGCATTTTTGCTGCATTTTTCTGCCGTTGCTGCATTTATACCATTATCTCAGGTTGTACCTGTATTTTACTCCGGAATTGCTTTGATTGCTGCATTTTATATCATGTCGCTTGCGCGCGGTGTAAAAATATTCCTCAAAAAACAATTTTCTATTTCATATTTGATTTTATACCTTTGTACCCTTGAATTTTTACCGCTAATCCTGCTATATTTCGTCTTGCCGTTTTAGTGGATGAAAGACCTAATTTAAAAGTAATTACCTTGAAGATCAAGAGAATTTTAGTTTCGCAGCCTAAGCCTGAAACTGCCAAATCACCTTATTTTGATCTGGCGGAAAAGAATAACATTCAGGTTGACTTTCGTCCGTTTATCCAGGTAGAAGGCGTTTCTGCCAAGGAATTCAGACAAACCCGTGTGCAAATTTTGGATCATACTGCGGTTATTTTTACCAGTCGTACTGCCATCGACCACTTTTTCAGAATTAGCACAGAACTCCGCCTCACCATTCCCGACACCATGAAATATTTCTGCATTTCGGAAGCAACAGCTTTTTATCTGCAGAAATACATTGTTTATCGCAAACGAAAAATTTTCTACGGCGCCGGTAAATTCTCCGACCTGATCGACGTGATGAAGAAACATAAGGATGAAAAATTCCTGTTACCCATCTCGCAGGTTGGTCAGCCTGAAATTACATCATTGCTCGACAAAGCTGGATATAATTACACCAAGGCCATTATCTACAAGACTGTCAGCAGCGATCTTTCGGACTTGAAAGAAGTGAATTACGACATTCTTGTTTTCTTTAGTCCTTCAGGGATTCAGTCGCTGATGCAGAATTTTCCGGGTTTTACACAGGATGAGACAAAGATCGCCTGTTTTGGCCCGGCAACAGCAAAAGCAATTCAGGAAGCCGGTTTGAGACTCGACATCGAAGCTCCTACAGCAGAAGCTCCGTCGATGACCATGGCTCTCGAACTGTTTATCAAGAAACACAACAAGGCACAATAGCCGGGTTGAAAATATTTGACAGGAAGGGGAAAGTTGATTTCCCCTTTTTTATTGTATTTTAGGTTGATGAAACGATTTTCCCTTCATAAAAGCGAACGGCTTTGTAGTCAGAAAACGATCGGTGGTTTGTTTACCTCGGGCGACACGTTCTTGTCGTATCCGCTCAAAGTCGTTTTTCTGAGAACAGAAGCGACTCAGGCTTATCCGGCTTTGGCGGCATTCTCGGTTTCGAAGCGGAATTTCAAACGGGCCGTAAAGCGAAATCTCCTAAAACGCAGAATGCGGGAAGCTTATCGTCTGCATAAAGATCAATTATATAGTGTGTTGGACGAGCGAGGCGTCTTTATTGCAGTGATGTTTATTTTCGTCGGTAAAGAAGTGTGTGAGTACGACCAAATAGAGAAAGGGATGACCGCAGCCATAAAAAAAATAGCTTCTATAATTGGAAGAAATCCGGGAAAACAAAACGCATAACCGGAACCAGTAGTTGTTGTTAATCGATGTATCTTTTTAAATTTACTTTAATTAAGCTGAAACTGCTTTCAAATAGGTAGTTAAATCAGTGGTTTTCGTATATTTTTGCACCGTTTTCTATAAGTTAATCCTATCAAAAATATAACACTATGACCATTAGCGCATTACAATCGCAAAGGGCTAAATATCAGCCAAAACTTCCAAATTCGTTGAAATCTTCAGTAAAACTGGTTGAAGGAGACAAAACTCAGTCGATTGCCGACCAGGACGAAATCAAAGTATTGTTTCCCAATACCTACGGTATGCCGTTGATCACTTTTGCTACCGGAACCGAAAAGAAAGAATACCCGGCAGTAAATGTGGGTGTTATCCTTTCGGGTGGACAGGCACCAGGCGGGCACAATGTAATTTCAGGAATTTTCGACGGAATTAAAAATATAAATCCGAACAGCAAGCTTTATGGTTTTCTGGGTGGCCCCGGTGGTTTGGTTGATCACAAATATGTGGAACTGACTGCCGATATTGTTGACGAATACCGTAATACCGGTGGTTTCGACATCATCGGATCGGGTCGTACCAAGCTCGAAGAAACTGCCCAGTTCGACAAAGGTCTCGAAATCCTGAAGCAGCTCGATATCAAAGCACTGATAATTATCGGTGGCGACGACAGCAATACCAATGCCTGCGTTTTGGCCGAGTATTATGCCGCAAAAAAATCAGGAGTACAGGTTGTTGGTTGTCCTAAAACCATCGACGGTGACCTGAAAAATGAGATGATTGAAACGTCTTTCGGTTTCGACACCGCTACCAAAGTTTATTCTGAATTAATTGGCAACATCGAGCGCGACGCCAACTCTGCAAAAAAATACTGGCACTTTATCAAACTAATGGGGCGTTCAGCTTCACACATCGGTTTGGAATGTGCGCTTCAGACTCAACCAAATATCACTTTGATTTCGGAAGAAGTGGCGTTGAAAAAACAGACACTCGAAGAAATCGTTGATTATATGGCTCAAATCGTAGCCAAACGCGCTGCCAACAACGAGAACTTCGGTGTTGCATTGATTCCTGAAGGTTTGGTAGAGTTCGTTCCGGAGATGAAGTCTTTGATTGCCGAATTGAACGATTTGCTGGCTGAAGGTTCTGAGTCAGAAAAGAAATTTAAGTCGTTCGCCGATAAAGCTGAAGGCCGTGCATTTGTTGCAAGCATTCTTTCTACAGAATCGGCAAAAGTATACAAATCGCTTCCTTCCGGAATAGCTGACCAGTTGACACTCGATCGTGACCCGCACGGAAACGTTCAGGTTTCGCTGATTGAGACTGAAAAGCTTTTGGGTGAAATGGTGAAAAGTCGCCTGAAAGAAATGAAGAAAGAAGGCAAATTCGTAGGAAAATTTGGAACTCAGTACCATTTCTTTGGATACGAAGGACGTTGTGCTGCTCCTTCAAACTTCGATGCCGACTATTGCTACGCATTGGGTTACAATGCATCGTTCCTGATTGCAGAAGGTAAAACCGGTTACATGTCTTCGGTCCGCAATCTCACTACTCCGGCTTCTGAATGGATAGCAGGCGGTGTGCCGGTGACCATGATGATGAACATGGAACGTCGCCACGGCCACATGAAACCAGTTATCCAGAAAGCTTTGGTTGAACTCGACAGCGCTCCGTTTAAATATTTGGCTGCCAACCGCGAAAAGTGGGCCATCGAAACTTCGTTCGTTTACCCGGGACCGATCCAGTATTGGGGACCAACCGAAGTTTGCGACCAGACTACCAAAACACTGGCACTCGAAAAAGCAAAATAAATACATAAATATAAGGCAAAGAAAAACCCCGGAATCACTCCCGGGGTTTTTTGTTTTTGGCTGTAGCCCTTTTTACTCCCCCCTTATTATTTTTTTACTGAAAGATATTTTTCGATGTTATCCACAAACATCTGTTTAGTTTCTTCTTTCGAACGGCCGATTCCTGACATCATGACAGGCTTGCCTGAAGTTGGAATATAAAGGAACGAGGGAATTCCACTAATTCCAAAAACCTGGGCCAGTTCTCTTTCCTGATCGGTATTGATTTTATAGACTAAAACTTTCCCATCGTACTCGGCGCCAATTTCGGCGAGTATCGGGCTGGCGATGCGGCACGGGCCACACCAGTCGGCATAAAAATCGATAATTGCCGGTTTGTTTCCAAGGTATTTCCATTCAGTTGGCGACTGTTTATAATTCCATACCTTCTGTACAAAAAGCTCATTGGTAAGCTTTTCCGAGCCTTTTGCGTCGCCTGCGATAGCAACACTTTGCGACGTCTCTTCGTTTTTTGTGTTTTTCTGATTGGTGTTGCCGCAAGCCGACAGAATAATTGCGGCCGATACCAGTGTCAAAAATAAATGTTTCATATCTGATAGTTTTTGTTTTTGCATTTATATATGCAAATATATAAATATGTGTTATCAATTAACATGCCAGGTAAAATAATTTTTAGCTTTTGGCAGAAACGAAAAAATCTGAAAACAAACGCAACCAAAATTGCATATCGAAAGTCTTTATTCCTGAAAACAGTCGTATTCGCGGCTTTGTTTCGAAAAAGTGTTACAGAAAGAAGCAATGAAAACAGCTAAAAAATTATCAAGATGAAAAGGGTTTTGTTATTGGTTATGATGGGTTTTGCGCTGAGCTTTTTGCCCGGCTGCGATTTGAATGATGATGACAATTATTCGCTTGACAACGCGTGGATTGGTTTCGGTTTGATTCAAAAAAATGAAGGAACCGATAATATGACAATTCTGATGGATGACGGCGAAGTGCTTTATCCGTTGAATTATTCCAGCGGAGAATTGAAAAACAACGATCGTGTGCTGACAAACTTTACCATTCTGGGAAACCGGAATAATGATAACCACGATGAAGAATATTTTGTCAGGATTAATTCGCTGCGTAAGATTTTGTACAAAGGCATTCTCGAAATTACTCCTGCCATTGAAGACAGCATCGGCAATGACCCGATTGAAGTGAAAGATTGCTGGATTAAACGGAACCTACTCAATGTCGAACTTAAATATTACGGCGGTGAAACGGTTCATTTCATCAATCTGGTGAAGCAGCCTGAGACAGTCCCGAGCAGCAGTACGCCAATTGTACTCGAAATACGGCACAACAAAAATGGCGACAGGCAGAGTTATCCGTTGACTGCCATTGTTACTTTCGATCTGAGTTCGCTGAAAGTTGATGGTGCCACCAGCGTTCCTTTCAAGATTGTAGCCAAAGAATCGGACAACAAACAATTTGAATATTCAGGAGAATACGAATACTAGTTTTTTCAGCATATCCCCCAATTTGAAGAGCATCTGTTACGCGATTACAGGTGCTTTTCATTTTTTTATTGCCTGACATTCTCTACATTCACAGCCTTAATTTAAATCAGGAAATATTTTTTTAAATTTTTCAGCATGACGAAGCCTGTTTATTTTTTGGCCGCACTGGCTGTGTTATTCTCGTGTTCAAACCCGAAAACGGAAAAAGAAATGACGAATGAAGCGAAAACTGAAGTTCCGAAACTGAATTCGGACATCATGACACCCGAAGTTTTGTGGAGTTTTGGCCGTATTGGCGATGCAAACGTATCGCCCGACGGAACCATGGTCCTATATTCGGTTACCAACTACAACATCGAAGAAAATAAATCATACCGCGACCTATATGTGGTGCCGGTGGCAGGCGGTGATGCCAAACGACTAACCACTACTCCTGAAAAAGAGTCGTCGGCAACATGGACGCCCAATGGCAGCAAAATTGGTTTTTTGTCGGCCAAATCGGGAGATATGCAGCTTTGGGAGATGAATACCGATGGGACAGGAGCTGCACAGGTGAGCGACATTAAAGGTGGTATCACTGGTTTTAAATATTCTCCTGACGGGAAAAAATTACTGTTTACCGCCGATGTCAAAGCAAAACCCGATGTACACGACATGTTTCCGGATTTGCCCAAAGCCAATGCACATATTGAAACCGACCTGATGTACAAGCACTGGGACGAATGGGTGGAAACAGTTCCGCATCCGTTTGTGGCCGACCTGAAAGATGGAAAAGTGGAGAATGTGGTCGATTTGTTGGAAGGTGAGCCATTCGAAAGCCCGATGAAACCATTTGGTGG